>JBDTNU010000015.1:0-25813 GCA_039933535.1 Caldimonas sp.
CACCTCGCCTTCGTGCACACCAAGACGCTCGGCGGCTCGGAGGAGTACGCGTATCAGACCAAGCCGCTCAATATCGAGCGGCTCGACAACGGCTTTCGCGTCGAGCGCTGGCACATGAACAGCGACTCGCCGCCGTTTCACAAGAAGGTGATCGCCGACAAGACGGCCAAGGTCGACCGCCGCAACATCGGCCACATGCATGTGCCCGGGATCTTCTTTCTCGAGTCGATGTTCGCACCCGCCGGCACCGGCGCCGAGAAGGGCAACACGGCCGGCACTCGGCAGTACCGCAACTGTCAGTTCATGACGCCCGAGACGCGCCGCACCACGCACTTCTTCTGGAACTACCTGCACAACTTCGATCTCGACGATCCCAACATCGCGCTGTCGCTGTGCAACAGCCTGCGCGAAGGCTTCATGGAAGACAAGGCGATCATCGAGGCGCAGCAAAAGCTCTTCGACAAGGACCCCGACACGAAGCTGCTGGCGATCGCCGCCGATGCGCCGCTCTCGCATTTCCGCTGGACCCTGAACCAGAAGATCACCGAAGAGAGGCGCGCGGCGATGCCGGCGGCGGCGTGAGCCGCATCGTCCTCGAAGTCAGCGACATCCGGGCCGAAGCCCTCGACGTGCTGCTGGTCGAGTTGCGCCGGGCGGGCGGCAGCGCGCTTGAGCCGTTCACGCCGGGCGGCCATCTCGAGATCGAGCTGCCGAACGGGATGATCCGCCACTACTCGATCACCAACGACTGGCGCGAACGGGATCGCTACGTCGTCGTCGTCGGCCGTGCCGCCAACGGCCGCGGCGGCTCCGACTTCATCCATCAGTCGCTGCGACGCGGCGGCGTGCTGACGGCTAGCGCGCCGCGCAACAACTTCGCACTCGATCCGGACGCAGCGAGCTATCTCTTCGTCGCCGGCGGCATCGGCGTGACGCCGATCGTGTCGATGATCCGAAAGTGCGTCGCGGAGGGCCGGGAGTGGCGCCTGGTCTACGCGGCGCGCAACGCTCAGCGCGCCGCCTTCTACGAAGCCCTGCGCGGCTTCGGCGCCAAGGTGCACTTCCATTTCGACGACCAGGCCGGCGCCGTGCTCGACGCACGCCGCTGGCTGACCGAGCGGCCGCAAGGGCAGCACGTCTACTGCTGCGGCCCGCAGCCGCTGATGCAGGCCGTGCGCGAAGCTGCGGCGCACCACCCGGCCGACAGCGTCCACTTCGAATACTTCGTCGCCCCGGCAGCCGAACCCCTGGCCGCAGCCGACGCCGGCGCGCGCGCCGGCGAGTTCCGGGTCGAGCTGGCGAGGAGCAAGCTCTCGCTCGTCGTCCCCGCCGACCTCAGCATCCTGGAGGTGCTGGAGGCGAACGGCGTCAAGGTCCCGTTTTCCTGCCGCGAGGGGCTGTGCCGAACCTGCGAGACGACCGTCTGCGAGGGCGAGGTCGAGCACCGCGACTACGTGCTCTCTGCCGAGGAGCGCGCCGAGAGCAGGACGATGATGGTCTGTGTCTCGCGCGCGAAGTCGCCGGTGCTGGTTCTCGACCGCTGACGTGCCGTCTGCGTCGCGCGGCCTCGCCTTGCGTCAGAGTGATTTCAGGTACTGCACGAGATCGGCCGACTGCTGCGCACTGAGGCCGAGCGACTTGCGCGTGTTGTAGATCGCCACGAGCTGGTCGAGCGTTGCCGCCGAGCCGTCGTGAAAATACGGCGCATGCTGCCAGGCGCCCTTCAACGGCGTGGTTCGATAGAGCTTCGTCGCCGAGCGCGACGCGTAGCTCGGGGACTCGGGCTCGGCCATCGAGTCGGCCGGCGGATGCAGCGTGCTGTTCGCATCCGTGAACAGTGCGCCGCTGTGGCAGGTCGCACAGCCGCCGACGCCGGCGAACACCTGTTGACCGCGCGCTGCGGCCGTGGCGTCGAAGCTGCCGGCCGGCGCGGGCGGCGCCGCGATCGAGAGCTGATAGGCCTGCAAGGCCGGCAGCTTGCCCGTCACGAGGTCGACGTTGCCATGCGAGATGCTCAGTCCCAGGCGTGGCTCGGTGACGGAGCCCAGTCCGCCCATCTCGGCGACGGCGACGTAGCGGTTCCAGTACGAGAGCGCCGTGCCGTCACCGGTGTAGGTGACGCTGTGCACGCCCTCGAGGCCGAAGGCCGGCGGGATGACGACCGGCTTGCTCAGGCCGTCGACGTTATGCCGCGGATCGAACTTGCCGGCGCCCCAGGAATTGAACTGGGCCTTGGTCGCCGCGTCGACCGCCGGCGACAACGCGAGGATCGCCCCGGGGTTCAGGTCGCGATTGGGCCAGCCGTCGAGCCGCTTGCCGATGCCCGGCGCAAAGGAATTGTCGACGGTCGAGTGGCAGAGCGCGCAGGTGATGCCGACATGGGTCAGCACGTCTTGTCCGCCGATCGATTCGACCGTGCCCTTCAGGCCGACGACCGCATCGAGCTTGAGCAGGGCCACGGTGGTCGCCGGGCGTTGCAGGTCGACGCTGCCGTTCTGGATGCCTTGCACGACGGCGGCCGGCAAGGCGTCGGCATCGACCTTCAGTCCGACCGAAAGCGCCGTGACGGGATCGACCGAGGCGCGGATCACTTCGTGCATGCGCAGCGTGTCGGTCCACTGCGCCTCGTCGCCGAAAGTGTCGAAGCGAAAGATCTGCTTGCCTTGCGCAACCAGTGCAGCCTGGTCGGCGGCACTGATGTCGTCGCTGCGGCCGCCGCAAGCGCCGAGCGTGCAGACGACGGCGGCGAGGGTCGCCGCCGGGGCGATCATGTCGAGTGCGAGCCATCGGCCACGTGTCGGGGTCCGGCATCCTTGGGCAAAGCTGCGCCCGCGGGAGTGTGCGTCCTGCATGTTCGTTTCCTTTCGAAGAGACGGCCGGCACGCGGGATGGCGTGCCGACGGATTCAATGCCTGGCCTTGAGCGCAACGCACTCCGGCGTCTTGTCGGCGCCCTTGAGGTAGGCCATCAGGTCGGCGCGATCCTTCGCGTCGGGCACGCCGTCGTAGGTCATCGCCGTGCCGGGAACCATCTTCAGCGGGCTGGTGAGAAAGCGGTCGAGCGTCTTGTCGTTCCAGACGATGTGCGAGCCCTTCATCGCCGACGAATAGGCGAACCCGGGCACGCTGCCGGCGGTGCGGCCGAACAGGCCGCAGTGACGCGGCCCGACGCGGTCGTAGGAGAGTGCATGGCAAGCCTGGCAGCGCGCGTAGGTCTGCTCGCCGCGCACGGCGTCCGGCGCCGCCGAAGCCGGCCCCGTCACGCAGACCCCGAGCGCGCCGGCTGCAAGCAGCCGGCGCAGCTTCATGCCATGAAGGCCGAAGGGACGGGTGCTTCGCCGAGCGCGTTGCGCAGCACGGCCCAGTGCATCGCTTCGTCGCCGAGGATGCTCGCGGCCGCTTTCGACAGATCGCGGTTGGCGAACAGCGGCACGGCGCCGAGGTAGGCGCTGACGGCACCCTCCTCGAGCTTGGCGGCGAAGCGCAGCACGTCGGCCTGCGACTTCAGCTGGTCGGCGGGGAAGTTGTAGTTCGCCTTGGCCGCCACCGGCTTGCCGCCGAGCTTCTCGATCGTGCTTCTCAGCACGTCGGCATGTTGCTTGTGGTGACCCTGAAAGGTGACTGCGAGGTCGAGCACCGGCTTTTCCAGCAGCTTGCTCTCGGCGCCAAGCTGATACGCGGCGATCGCTTCGAGCTCGGCGCCGAGCGCGGTGTTGAGGATCTGCACGTCTTTCGGGTCGGCCGCTCCCGCACTCGCAGCAAGCGCTTCATTGCCTGCGAGCAGCGCCACCGCCGCGCCGGAAAGGACGAGGCCGGACTGACCCAGGAACATTCGACGGGCGAGCATCGGTGTGGGCATTTGCAGGAAGGACATGGGATCTCCTCGGGTTGTCATGAGCGGGAAGATTCCCGGTCTTCTGAATATCGGGCCAGCACGTTGGCGACGATGCGGTCGCAGCGCGCGCCGGCGAACGAGAACGCATCGCCAATCGCGAAATCGACGTCGCGCGAAAGGCCTTCGCGCAGCAGGCTGCGGGCGCGAAAGAAGCGCGTGCGCACCGTCGCTTCGGGGATCTCGAGGGCGTCGGCCGTTTCCTCGACGCTCAGCTCCTCGACGGCGCGCAGCATGAAGACGGTGCGAAATGCGTCGGGCAGGGTGTCGATGCGCTTTTCCATCAGCGCGCGCAGCTCGCTGCGCATGGCGGCTCGTTCGGGCTCGCGATCGGAGTCGTCTTCCAGCCCGGGGTCGTCCTGCTGCTCTTCCATGTCCATGCCTGCATCCATCGGGATCACCTGCGCGCCGCGGCGACGCAACCGCCCAAGCGCTTCGTTGACGACGATGCGCACCAGCCAGGTCGAGACCTTGGACTCGGCACGAAATCCGGCGAGCGAGCGCCATGCGCGCAGATAGGCTTCCTGAAGCGCGTCTTCGGTGTCGTCGTCGTTTTTCAGGATGCTGCGTGCGGTGCGGAACAGCAGGCGGTTGTGCCGCCGCATGATCAGCTCGAAGGCGGCGGCGCTGCCGCGCGCGGACAGGGCCGCGAGCTCGGCATCGGACGCATCGGGCGGGACGGAGGGAAGGGCGGCGGGCTGCATGTTCTGGCTCTCGTTCATTGGATGCGCACCGGTTGTGCCACGTTCCCGGGATTGCAAGGAGCGGTGGGTAGACGGCGCCGGCGCGTCCGGCACACTCTGGCCTGGGCGCAATCGCGTTCCTTTGGAACAGGGGGTCTTGCCTGGAACGATCAAGCGCAGAGGGAGGCGTCGATCCGACGCCGGTAAGGCACACCCGCGATCGCGAATCCGAACGCATCCTGGCCGGCATCGGCCTCGTCATCCTTGCCGTCGCCTGCTTCGCGACCCTCGACACCGCCACCAAGCTCTCTACTGCGGCGGTCCCGATCCTGATGGCCGTCTGGTTTCGCTACGCCTTCCAGGCCCTGGCGACGACGATGGTGCTGCTGCCGCGCTACGGCACCGCGCTGCTTCGAACCGAGCACCCGCGTTATCAGCTGCTGCGTGGCAGCCTGCTGCTGGTGTCGAGCGTGCTCGCCTTCCTGAGCTTGCGCTACATGCCGCTGGCCGAGTTCACCTCGGTCGTGCTGATCGCCCCGCTCGTCGTCACCCTGCTCGCGGCCACGACGCTGAAGGAAGAGGTGTCGCACTTGCGGTGGGCTCTGGTCGCGGGCGGCTTCATCGGCACGATCGTCATCCTGCGGCCGGGCGGCGGCGTCTTCAGCTGGGCGATCCTGCTGCCGCTCGGGCTCGTGATCACCAACGCGTGGTTTCAGGTGCTCACCAGCCGGCTGGCGCGCACCGAGAAGCCGCTGACCATGCATTTCTATACCGGCTGGGTCGGGACCCTGATCGCGACGCTGGCGCTGCCCTTCGTCTGGACCACGTTGCCGGGTTGGCGTTCGTGGGCGCTGCTGTGCGTGATGGGGTTCATGGGCACGGTCGGCCACTTCTTCCTGATCCTCGCCTACCAGCGAGCGCCGGCGTCGACGCTCACGCCGTATCTGTATGCGCAGATCGCCTTCGCCATGCTCGGCGGCTGGTTCATGTTCTCGCAGGTGCCCGACACGACATCGCTGTTCGGCATGGTGCTGATCGCGGTCTGCGGGGCGGCCGGCGCCTGGCTCACGGTGCGCGAGCGCCGCGTGCCGATCGAGCCTGCGGAGTCGTAGCCGAGCTCAGGGCATTCGACCATTCGCGGGTCGGCCTCACGCTCCGATCGCCGCCCGTTCCGGGACGGTCCACGACAATGACGGGTCGTGACACGCGAGTCACCTGCGTCGCGGGGCGGGTGAGTCCGCCGGCTCTGGGAGCATCTTCATGAATATCGAACCGCCACCGCGGTCCTCGTCGCTCGGTGCAGGTGCGCGCCTTGCGGGCACACCCGAGCCGATGCACTACTGGCAAGGCGCCGGCGGAAACCGCCTGGCCGGCGATTCCTGGGGTCCGGCGCAGGGGCCGCTCGTCCTGCTCCAGCACGGCGGCGGCCAGACGCGGCACGCCTGGAAGCGCGTCGCCATGGCGCTCGGCGAGGCCGGCTATCACACCGTCAGCTTCGATGCCCGCGGCCACGGCGATTCCGACTGGGCGACCGACGGTGCCTACGGGCAGGACACCATGGTCGCCGACCTCGTGTGCCTGATCGCGCAGCTCGGCAACCGGCGCCCCGTGCTCGTCGGCGCGTCGATGGGCGGCGGCACCAGCCTGGTGGCGGTGGGCGAAGACCACGTCGATGCGACGGCGCTGGTGCTCGTCGACATCGCGCCCCGCATCGAAGTCGAAGGCGTCGACAAGATCCAGGCTTTCATGAGCCTGAGGCCCGAAGGCTTCGATTCGCTGCAGCAGGTGGCCGACGCCATCGCCAGCTACCAGCCGCATCGCCAGGCACCGGCCTCGCTGGCGGGGCTCGCGAAGAACGTCCGCCTCGGCGCCGACGGCAAGTACCACTGGCACTGGGACCCGCGGTTTCGCGACATCAGCCGCAAGCTCGACGTGCGCCAGCATCGTCTCGAGGAATGCGCGCGTCGATTGACCCTGCCGACGCTGCTGGTGCGCGGCGGCCTTTCCGACGTGTTGAGCGAACAAGGCGCGCAGGAATTCCTGCGCCTTGCGCCGCACAGCGAGTACGTGAACGTGTCCGGTGCGGCGCACATGGTCGCCGGTGACCGCAACGACAGTTTCGGCGACGCCGTGATCGAATTCCTGGCCCGCAAGGTGCCGGTTCGCGGGGAGCCTGTCCAGCCTGCGCATGCGATCCGGGAACACCGCGAAGGCAAGGGCGTGGACGTCAACGACGTTCCCTGACTGGCCGACGCAGGCTGGACATGACACCAAAGTAGCATGGACATCTGCCGCTGGAGTGGCGCATGCTCGCGGCGCATGACTGTCGGGAAATGGCCGGATGGACAACGAGCTCAGCCGCGTCGTCGATGCGCTCCCCGGTCTGATGTGGACGGCGCTTCACGAGGGACAGATCGACTTCGTCAATCTTCGCTGGTGCGAATACACGGGCCTCGGCCTTCGCGAAGCCAGTGGCACTGGCTGGCAGACCGTGATCCACCCGCAAGACCTGCCCGGGCTGCTCGAACGATGGCGAGCCATGCTGGCGACCGGCGAGCCGCGCGACATGGAAGCGCGCATGCGGCGCTTCGATGGCGCCTATCGGTGGTTCCTGTTTCGTGTGAGCCCGCTGACCGACGCGTCCGGCCGGCTCGCCAAGTGGTGCGGGATGAACACCGACATCGAGGATCGAAGGCAGGACGAGGAGGCCCTGCGCGCAAGCGAGCATCGCCTCGATTCGATCGTCGATGGCCTTCCGGCGCTCGTCAGTCTGCTTCGGCCGAACGGCGAAATCGAACATTGCAACAGCATCTACCTGGACTACTTCGGCCTGACGCTCGATGAAGCGAAGCGCCAGATGGCTGGCCACAGCTGTCATCCCGACGACGCCCCGATGGTCCTTGCTGCGTGGCGGAAGTCTTTAGAACAAGGCCTGCCATGCGACCTGGAGAACCGCCGCCGCCGCGCCGACGGTGCCTACCGCTGGTTCCGCTCGCGGGGCTTCCCGCTGCGAGATGCGCAAGGGCACATCGTCCTCTGGTATTTCCTGCAGATCGACATCGACGACGCGAAGCGAGCCGAAGCACTGCTGGCCGGGGAGAAGGGCCTGCTCGAAATGGTGGCTCGCGGCGTGCCGATGCCGGCAATCCTCGAGGCGCTCTGCCAGCTCGTCGAGAGCGCGGCGGGCGGGAGCCATTGCGGCGTGGTGCTGGTCGATGCCAGCGGCACGCGGCTCGAACACGGCGCCGCGCCCAGCCTGCCGGCCAGCTTCATCGCCGCCATCAACGGCCTGCCGGTCGATGCCGATTCGGGTCCGTGTTCGATGTCCGTGCACCTGAACGAACAGGTCATCGCCGCCGACATCCGATCGGAGACACGGTGGGCCGCTTCGGCCTGGTGCCCGATGGCCCTCGCGCATGGCCTGCAGGCGTGCTGGTCGACGCCGATTTCGTCCACCGCCGGCAAGGTCCTGGGTGCGTTCGCGATCTACTACGACGAGCCGAAGGCGCCCACGTCGCAGCAACGGGCCCTGATCGACCAGTTCACGCACATCGCGAGCATTGCCATCGGGCGGGCGCAGAGCGATGCGGCATTGAGGCGAAGCGAGGTGTTTCTCGCGGAGACGCGGCGCCTCAGTTCGACCGGCGGCTTCTCCAAGCGCGTGGCGACCGGTGCCATCATCTGGTCCGAGGAGGTCTATCGCATGTTCGAGCTCGATCCGGCCGTGCCGGTGACGCTCGAGCGCATCCTGACCCGGATCCACCCGGAAGATGTCCACACGTTCCAGGACATGCTCGACATGCAGCGGGACGGCAAGGACTACGAGCACGAGTACCGGCTTCTGATGCCCGACCAGTCGGTCAAGTACCTGCACGTGGTCTCTCACGGCAGCCGCGATCGGGAGGGCGAGCTGGAGTACATCGCGGCGATTCAGGACGTGACGCAGCGGCGCCTCGCGGAAGAGGCGCTGGCCGAGGCGCGATCGGAGCTCGCGCACGTGGCCAGGGCGACCACGCTCGGCGTGTTGACGGCGTCGATCGCGCATGAAGTGAACCAGCCGCTGTCGGGCATCATCACCAACGCCAGCACCTGCCTGCGGATGCTGGCCGCGGATCCGCCCGACCTCGACGGTGCGCGCGAGACCGCGCGGCGCACGATTCGCGATGGCAACCGGGCTTCCGACGTGATCTCCCGCTTGCGCTCGCTCTTCGCCAAGCAGGATGGCCGGACTGAGCTGGTCGACCTGAACGAGGCGGCCAGCGAAGTGATCGCGCTTTCGTTGAGCGAGCTGCACCGAGCCCGGGTGATTCTTCGGATGGAGCTCGCCGACGACCTGCCGCCCGTCGCGGGCGATCGCGTCCAGCTTCAGCAGGTCATCCTGAACCTGCTCCTGAATGCGTCGGAGGCGATGAGAGGCGTCGACGATCGTCCGAGACATCTCGTGATCCGGAGCGAAAGGGAGCACGGAGATCGTGCGCGAATGGCCGTGCAGGACGCGGGGATCGGTTTCGGGCCACACGGCGCCGAAAAGCTCTTCGAGGCGTTCTACACGACCAAGAACGGCGGCATGGGAATCGGCCTCTCAGTCAGTCGCTCGATCATCGAGAGCCATCAGGGTCGTCTCTGGGCGGCAGCGAACGAAGGCTCGGGCGCCACGTTCTCGTTCTCCATTCCCGGCAAGTGCGCGGACGGTGCAAGCGCCACCAGCTCCGGCGGGGTTCGGACACTCGCGGTGACGGATGACGCATAACTTCTCGCCCCCGTCGCAAACCGACACCAAAGCAGCATGGACGCACGACCGGAGAGCGGGGCATGCTCGGCAGCGCTCGTTCCTTGAGGAAGTGTTGATGGTCGTCCGCCCACTGGTGTCGGTCGTCGATGACGACGAGTCGGTACGTGAATCGTTGCCCGATCTGCTGCGGGAGTTCGGCTTCGACGTGCAGGCTTTCTCGTCGGCCGAAGCCTTCCTCGCTTCCGCCTGCGTCGACGAGACGCGATGCCTGATCCTCGATGTCGCGATGCCCGGCATGACAGGGCCGGAGCTGCAGGCCGAGCTGACCCTTCGCGGTCACCGGATTCCGATCGTCTTCATCACGGCCCAGAGGGACGAGACGTTCCGGTCGCGGGTGCTCGAACGGGGAGCCGAGGCCTGTCTGTTCAAGCCGTTCAGCGAGGCGGCGCTGCTGGCGGCGCTTCATGCCGCACTGCGGATAAGCTGAGCTATGTTGCAAGTCAAGCCCGTCGTGTTCGTCGTCGACGACGACATCTCGGTGCGTGAATCGCTGGAATTGCTGATCCGCCATGCCGGCTGGCAGCCGGAGCTGTTCGCCTCCGCGCAGGACTTCCTCGCCCGGCCTCGCGTGCTTGCGCCAAGCTGCCTGTTGCTGGATTTTTCCCTTCCCGGCCTGAACGGTCTCGAGCTGCAGGAGCGCATCGCGGCCGATCGAGCCGACATGCCGATCATCTTCATCACCGGTCATGGCGACGTGCCGATGACGGTGCAGGCGATGAAGGCGGGCGCGGTCGAGTTCCTGACCAAGCCATTCAGCGACGACGTGCTGCTCCGCGCCATCGACCTCGCCCTCGAGCGAAGCCACGTTGCGGTCGGGCAGGAGGTGGAGTTGCGCCTGCTGAAGGACTGTCACGCGTCGCTCACCCCGCGCGAACGCGAGGTCATGGCGCTGGTGGTCTCCGGGCTGCTGAACAAGCAGGTCGGCGGCGAGCTCGGCATCAGCGAGATCACGGTGAAGGCGCATCGCGGCAAGGTGATGACCAAGATGAAGGCCGGCTCCCTTCCCGACCTCGTGAACATGGCGGCGAGACTGCGCCTCGCATCCGCGCCAAAAGGCTGACCACCACCTGCGACCATCGTCCAATGGCGTCGTGCTCGCGAAGCTGCTGGAATCTGATGTTGAACGGACGTCAGCAGGAAACAGGGCGACTCGATGAATGCAAGCAAACTCCTGCTGGCCCCGTTGCTGGCCAGCGCGATGTGCAATCCGGTCATGGCCATCGCTGCAGACAAGGTCGCGCCGCTGTCGCTGCCCATCGAAGGGACCATGCCGACGCTCGGCGGCGCCAACGAGTGGCTCAATTCGCCACCGCTGACCACCGCGGGTTTGCGCGGGAAGGTCGTGGTGGTCGATTTCTGGACCTATTCCTGCATCAACTGGCTGCGCACGCTTCCCTATGTTCGCGCTTGGGCCGAGAAATATCGCAGCCAGGGTCTGGTCGTGATCGGCGTGCACACGCCGGAGTTCGAATTCGAGAAGAGCCTCGACAACGTGCGCCGGGCCATGAAGGACATGAGGGTCGGCTATCCGGTCGCGATCGACAGCGACTATGGAGTCTGGAACGCGTTCAAGAACGAGTACTGGCCAGCGCTCTACATCATCGATGCGCAGGGACGGATCCGACACCATCATTTCGGCGAGGGTGACTACGAGAAGTCGGAGAGGGTGATCCAGCAGCTCCTGTCGGAGGCCGGATCGTCGGCCGCTGGCGGCGAGCTGGTCTCGGTCGAGGGCCAGGGCGCGGAAGCGCCGGCGGACTGGGATCACCTGAAGTCTCCGGAGACCTACGTCGGCTACGGGCGCGGCGAGCGCTTCGCGTCCAGGGGGGGTGCCGTGGCGGACCAGGCGCACGTCTATGCCGCGCCGGCGCGACTGAGACTCAACGACTGGGCGCTGTCGGGCGACTGGACCGTCGGCAAGCAATTCGCGTTGATGAACAAGCCCAATGGGCGGATCGTCTTCCGCTTTCACGGCCGCGATCTCCATCTCGTCATGGGGCCGACAACGCCCGGCGCCGCGATTCGATTTCGCGTGCTTGTCGATGGACAGCCGCCGCGCGCCGATCACGGACTCGACGTCGACGAGCAAGGCAACGGCACGATGACGCAGCAGCGTCTGCATCAGTTGATCCGACAACGAGGTCCTGTTGCCGATCACCGGTTCGAGATCGAATTCCTCGACCCGGGAGCGCAAGCCTATTCGTTCACGTTCGGCTGATGAGGGCGCGGGTACCGGTGATCGCCGGGCGAGGCCGGACTAGAGCAATTGTTCGGGCACGAAGGGCGCCAGCAACGCGTTGCGAAGTCGCATGAACAGAGTGACCTCCGGCTCGTGGGTGAACACGACGTCGCCGTGATCGTCGGTGGCAACCCATTCCAGGCTCTTGCCGTCGGCGCCGAATCGCAAGTGATACGAGCTCTTCAGCTTGCTGATGTCGATGACGCGAATCACCTCCTTCGCGAGCTCGGGGCACTCGGCGAGGATTCCGAGCTCGGTGTTCGTGCTTTCGGATCGTGGATCGAGATTCATGGAGCCGATGTAGACCATCGACTCGTCGATCACTGCCGCCTTGGCGTGCAGGCTGCCGAGCGACTTGCCTGGGAGCTTGAGCCGCTCGTTCTGCCGGATGCGCGTCGGGCTGAGCTCGAACAGGTCGACACCGGCCCGCAGCAGCTCGCTGCGGTAGCGCGCGTATCCGGCGTGCACCTGGGGCACGTCGGTCGCGGCCAGCGAATTGGTGAGGATGGCGACCTTGACGTCGCGCCTTCTCAGCTCGGCGAATTCTTTGACGCCGGTCGGCCCGGGCACGAAGTAGGGGGATGAAATGACGACCTCGTTCTGCGCCGTCAGGACTCGATCCATGATGTTCATCTGCACGCTCATCGTTCGCGCCATCTCGAGCGAAGTCGCCATGACCTTGGCGGGCTGGTCGGCGAACGCGACCGCCGTGCCCCACACGAGCCCGAGACGTCCGGCATCGAGGTCGTCGCCGATCGGGCCGTAGCCGAGGATGTCGACCGGCGGCAGGGAGAGCGACATCATCTGCTCGCCGTCGTCGACGAGGTGGTCGAAGCCGCGCTGCGCTTCTTCACGGTCGGCGCGTTCACCGACGATCGCCGCCACGGGGTAAGCCTGGGCGCTGTTCCAGTAGACGTCGAAGATGCTTTCCAGCCGGGGCACGACGGCGCCCACGACGAACACGTCCATGTCGACGAAGTTGCTGGTCGCGCTGCGCGTGAAGTATTCGTCGGCGATGTTGCGTCCGCCCATGACAGCGGCCACGCCATCGGCGACGAAGAGCTTGTTGTGCATCCGGTGGTTGAGCCGCCCGAAATCGCCGAGCGATGCGAGGTACTTGCTGGCGATGCTTTGTCGTGCGCAGCAGAACGGGTTGAACAGGCGGACCTCGACGTTCGGGAATGCCGCCAGGCCGCTGAACATCGCGTCGCCGCCGGAGGTGTAGAGATCGTCGACGAGCAGGCGCACGCGCACGCCGCGCAACGCGGCGTCGCGGAGCTTGCGCATCAGCAGGCGGCCGGTCCGGTCGTTCTGGATCAGGTAGTACTGGACGTCGAGCGAGCTGCTGGCCCTCTGCGCAAGCTGGATCCTGGCGTCGAGCGAGTAGAAGCCGAGCGGCATGAGCCGAAACCCGGTCAGGTTCGGCGCGGGGCTGGAGTCCTGCGCGATCCGGACCAGCGGACTCTCGGCAGGCGCTTGTCGGGCCCGTGAGACCGGCCGCTCGAGCTGCGTCGGCAGCCCGCCGCATGCCGACAGCAAGGCCGAGGCGAGCAACGCCATCGCGCCGCGAAGCCATTCGGATGAACCACGCTCGATCACGATTTCGAGGCAATCTCCGGGCCGGATCGGATCCGATTCACGCATACGAGTAAACGGCAACTGCGCAGGTCGGTCCATTGGACGATGGTATCGACCGAGACGTCGGTCCAGTTTGGCAGTAGCCTCTGCCCGATGGTCCACGATGGCTGGGTGCGAGAGACATGAGCGGGCCGCTGAAAGGCGTGACCGTGATCGAGCTGGCCGGTATCGGGCCCGGCCCGTTCGCGGGAATGATGCTGGCCGACATGGGCGCCAACGTGATTCGCGTCGACCGAATCCCTTCGGCCGCTGGCGTCGGCGGGCTCGGCGGGCTGCTGCGCAACGACAGCATCGTCGATCGCGGCCGGCGTTCGATCGCGCTCGACCTGAAAGACGCGCGCGGCGTCGAGATCGTGCTGCAACTCGTGTCAGGCGCCGACATCCTGATCGAAGGCTTTCGCCCCGGCGTGACCGAGAAGCTCGGTCTCGGCCCCGACGCGTGCCGGGCGCGCCACCCGAAGCTCGTCTACGGCCGCATGACCGGCTGGGGCCAGACCGGGCCGCTGGCGCAGGCGGCCGGACATGACCTGAACTACATCGCGATCTCCGGTGCACTGCATGCGATGGGTCCGAAGGATCGGCCGCCGGCGCCGCCGCTGAATCTGGTCGGCGACTACGGCGGCGGCGGCATGCTGCTTGCGCTCGGCGTGGTCGCCGCGCTATACGAGTCGCAACGCTCGGGCCTTGGCCAGGTGGTCGACGCCGCGATGACCGACGGCACCGCGGTGCTGATGGCCGCGCAATACGGCATGGCGGCCAAGGGCTTCTGGCGCGATGAGCGCGAGAGCAATTTCCTCGACGGCGCGGCGCCGTTCTACGGCAGCTACGAATGCGCCGATGGCCGCTACGTCGCGATCGGCCCGATCGAACCGCAGTTCTATCGCGAGCTGCTCACGAAGTGCGGCGTCGACGACCCGCAATTCGCGAAGCAATGGGAGCGTGCCGAGTGGCCGGCGTTGAAAGCCAAGCTCGCAGCGATGTTCAAGACGCGCAGCCGCGACGCCTGGTGTGCGCTGCTCGAAGGCAGCGAGGCCTGCTTTGCGCCAGTGCTCTCGATGAGCGAAGCGCCGCTGCATCCGCACAACGTGGCGCGTGCCACCTTCGTCGAGTCGAACGGCGCGATGCAGCCGTCACCCGCGCCGCGCTTCGATCGCACGGCGAGCGAATTGCCTGCGCCGGCGCCCGCGATCGGCGCCGACGGGGTCGATCTCTTGCAGCAGCTCGGCCTGAGCGACGCCGAGATCGACGCCCTGCTCGAAGCGCGGGTCGTTCATCGGCCCTGAACCGGCGCTGGTATTCGCGCAGCCCTTCTGTCTTCTCCGTGCTGCCGTCAGGCCGCGCTCATCGGTGCCGGCGTGAATAGGAAATCGGATACGACGAGCTGCGCGCGGCAATCATCGGATCCGCGGGCTCGATCCCCGGGGGAAGGGTCGCCGGCATGAAGATGAGACGCCGTTGGGCGGCCTCGCTGTCGGCGTCGACGCGGGTGATCTCGATCGTGCCGAGGTCCAGGGTCGGCCGGCTGTCGGGCCAGGCGACCGACGGGTCATCGAGCTTGTCCAGCGGGCCGCTGAACTGCGCCCGCATCGTGAAGCGGATCGGCGCCCGCGCCACGCGTTGCCGAATCTCGCTGAGCAGATAGTCGGGGGCCGCGCTCTTCGCGTCGTCGGCAGACAGATAGTGGATGCCTGCCTCGGGGACGATCTGGTAGCGGGCAAACGTCACCTCCGTGAGCAGGGCACGTGTCGAATGCGGCGTACGATGGATCATGAGAGGCCTCGGTTCGTGTGTTGAACTCACATGAAGACTAGGTAGGGGCGTCGCCCTCGGCGACCGCAGGACGGGCGAGCGGGGCGTCACCCGCTTGAGCGAGCGGGCCGCCGCTCGCGATCTCACGCAGGGTTGGGTTTTTGGCTACGATCGGCCGCTCATCGGAGCGCAGGCGCCGATAGTCCTGGAGACGACCGATGTCGAAACTCAACGTCAACGGCCGCGATCTGACCGTCGAAGCGGAAAGCGAGACGCCGCTCCTCTGGGTCTTGCGCGAGCAGCTCGGCCTGACCGGAACCAAGTACGGCTGCGGCATCGCCCAATGCGGCGCCTGCACGGTCCATGTCGACGGCGTCGCCACGCGATCGTGCGTGTTGCCATTGGCAGCGCTGCGACCGGAACAGAAGATCGTGACGATCGAGGCGCTGTCGCCGGATTCATCGCACGTCCTGCAGCGCGCGTGGGCGGCGCTCGACGTTCCGCAATGCGGCTTCTGCCAGTCCGGCATGTTGATGGCCGCGGCTGCCCTGCTGAAGGCCAAGCCCAAGCCGACCGATGCAGACATCGACGCCGCGATGACCAACATCTGCCGGTGCGGCACCTACAACCGGGTTCGCGCCGGAATCAAGATGGCAGCCGCCGGCACCAAGGGCAGCCCATGAGCACGCGTCGTCGCATCGCACCCGAGGCCGCGGTCGGCCCGGTCGGCCCCACGCTCTCGCGGCGCACGTTTCTGGGCAGCGCGGCTGCCGGCGCAGGCGCGTTCGTATTCGGCTTCTATCTGCCCCCGGTCGAAGGCGCCGGCACGACGCCGGAATTGAATGCGTGGGTGGTGGTCAATCCGGACGAGAGCGTGGTGATCCGCATCGCGCGATCGGAGATGGGGCAGGGCTCGTTGACGGGCCTGGCGCAACTCGTCGCAGAAGAGCTCGACTGCGACTGGGCTCGCGTCCGCACGGAATTCCCGACGCCTGGGCAGAGCCTGGCACGCAACCGGGCCTGGGGAAGCTTCTCGACCGGCGGCAGCCGTGGCATCCGCGACTCGAACGACTACGTGAGGAAAGGCGGCGCCGCAGCACGGATGATGCTGGTGCAGGCCGCGGCCGACTCGTGGAAGGTGCCGGTCGTCGAATGCAGCGCTGCGAGCAGCGTCATCACGCACGGGCCGTCCGGCCGCAAGACCACGTACGGCAAGGTCTGCGCCGCAGCGTCGCGTCTGGCCGCCCCCACCGAATTGCGCTTGAAGGACCCGAAGGACTGGAAGATCGCGGGCAAGCGCATCAAGCGTCTCGACACCGCGTCCAAGCTCAACGGCTCGCAGGTCTACGCGATGGACCTGAAGCTTCCCGGCATGCTCAACGCGGCGATCCGCGATTGCCCGGTGTTCGGCGGCAAGGTCAAGAGCTTCGATGCGGCGGCCGTCAGCGACCGGCCCGGCATCGTCAAGGTCGTCCAGGTCGGTGACAGCGCCGTTGCCGTCGTCGCCGACACGTGGTGTCGCGCCAGGAACGCGGTCGAGGCGCTGAAGATCGAGTGGGACGAAGGGCCGAACGCGACTGTCTCGAGCGAGCGCTTCGCCACGGTGCTGCGCGCCGGGCTCGACGATCCGAATGCCTTCGTCGGCAACTCGTCGGGCGACGTTGCCGCCGCGCTGGCCGGGGCGGCGCGCACGGTGACCGCCATCTACTCCTATCCGCACCAGGCGCACGCGACCATGGAGGTCATGAACGCGACGGCACGCTGGACGCCCGAGCGCTGTGAAGTCTGGGCACCGACGCAGAACGGCGAGACGGCGCTGGCCGTCGCGGCCGAGGCGGCCGGGTTGCCGATCGGCAATTGCGAGGTCTACAAGATGTTGCTCGGCGGCGGCTTCGGCCGGCGCGGCCAGGCCGACTGGCTCCGGCAGGCGGTCTTGATCGCAAAGCAGGTGCCGGGCCGGCCGGTCAAGCTGATCTGGTCGCGCGAGGAAGACATGACGCACGATCGCTACCACCCGGTCACGCAGTGCCGGATGACGGCGGCGCTCGACGCACAGGGCAGCGTCACCGGCCTGCACATGCGGATCTCGGGGCAGTCGATCCAGGCGACCTGGTCGCCGCAGGGCTTGCCGGGCGGCAAGGATCCATTCGTCTTCCAGGGCCTCAACCCGGGCGGCGCCGAAGGCGCGTTCGGCTATGCAATTGCGAACCTGCTGATCGACTACGCGATGCACAACCCGCACGTGCCGGCGGGTGTCTGGCGTGGCGTCAACCTCAACCACAACGCGATCTACGTCGAGTCCTTCATCGACGAGATCGCCAGCGCCACCAACCAGGATCCGCTGGCCTTGCGACGAAAGCTGCTGGCGCGCTCGCCCAAGCATCTGGCGGTCCTCAACGCCGTGGCAGAGCGCGTGCAATGGGACAAGCCGGCGCCGCAGGGAGTCTTTCGTGGCCTGGCGCAGATCATGGGCTTCGGCAGTTATGTAGCGGCGTGCGCGGAGGTCTCGGTGGCAGACGACGGCGCACTGAAGATCCAACGCATCGTCGCCGCCACTGATTCCGGCCACGCCGTCAATCCGCAGCAGATCGAGGCCCAGGTCGAAGGCTCGTTCGTCTATGGCCTGTCGGCCGCGCTCTACGGCGGTTGCACCGTCAAGGACGGCCGCATCGAACAGAGCAACTTCCACAACTATCAGGTCCTCAAGATGGACCAGATGCCGGCGGTCGAGACGATCGTCATGCCTTCGGGCGGGTTCTGGGGCGGCGTCGGCGAGCCGACCATCGCGGTCGCGGCACCAGCGGTGCTCAACGCGATATTCGCCGCCACCGGAACGCGCATCCGCGACCTGCCGCTCAAGAGCCACAGCCTGAAGAATGCGTGAGGACGCATCCAGGGCATTCCTTTCGCGCCGGCAGTTCACGCTTCTTGCCGGCGCGCTCGCGGCGGGGCCGTCTCGGGTCTTCGCTGCCGACGCCTATCCATCGCGCCTGGTTCGGCTGATCGTCTCCTCGTCGGCGGGCAGTTCGCCCGATGCGATCGCCCGCCTGGTCGCGGAGGAGATGTCGGTGCGCATGGGCCAGCAGATGCTGGTCGACAACCGGCCAGGCGCCAGCACCTCCATCGGCACCGGCGCCGTGGCCCGGTCGACTCCGGACGGCTACACGGTCGGCTATGTCACGCCGTCGCTGGTCCTCAATCGCGCCATCGGCATGCCCTTGCCCTTCGATGCCGAGAACGATCTGCGCGCCGTGGTCCAGATGGGGTATCAGCCGGTGATGCTCGCGCGAGGACCGTCGCGATCGTTCCAGTCCGTCGCCGAGCTGGTCGACTTCGCGCGCGCACACCCCGGCGATCTGACCTACGCATCGACCGGGCCCGGCAGCATCCTGCACCTCGCGGCCGAGCTGTTCGCCCAGTCCACGCGCACCAGGTTCGTCCACGTGCCCTACACCTCGGCGCCGCAAGCGACGACCGATCTGCTCGGTGGCCGCATCGACTTCATGTTCAACGCCGTCAACGCGCTGCTGCCGAACGTCCGTGCCGGGCGCTTGAAGGGCCTGGGCGTGAGCAGTCTCACGCGCTCGGTGGCGGTGCCCGACATGCCGACGCTCGACGAGCAAGGTCTCGACCACTTCGAAGTTCTTACCTGGGGGGGCTTCGTGGTGCCCGCAGGTGTGCCGCGCGAGGTCGTGTCGTACCTGAACGCGACCGCCAACGCAGCGCTCGCATCGCCGGCGGTGTCGCGCACGCTGACCGAGTCGGGCTACGAGATCGTCGGCGGCTCTTCGGCGCGCTTCGAGGCGTTCCTGCGTTCCGAGCTCGACAAGTGGAGCGAGGTCGTCAAGCGCTCCGGCCTGAAGCTTCAGTAGCGCCTTCCCGGAAGAACTCGGCCTTGGCCGCATCGCAGTCGCTGCAGTGCCAATTCCCTGGAACGTCGCGCCATCGCGTTCCGGGCGCCACGCCTGCTTCGGGTTGCCCGGTCGCCTCGTCGTAGACAAAGCCGCACAGCCCGCAGCGCCAGCGTTCGCCGTCGTCCGAGGCGGCTGATCGCGTAGCCGATTCCACAACCGGCAGTGTCTGCGGAAAGTTGAGGACGAGAAGCTGCGCTCCGCCTGCGCCGCCCATGACCTTCAAGCCTTGCTCTCCGGCCGCGAGGAAGGCTACTGCCGGCGTCGAGACCTTGCGCGAGTCGATGGCAACCGAACCTTTCAGCAGGACGACGTACTGACCGCCCGACCCGCGCGCGTCGGGCAGGCGCATGGCGACGCCCGCGGGAACGTTGGTCGCCATCGCGGCCAGGCCGTGGCCGTCGCTCAAGCGGCGCAACGGAGTGATCGACGCCAGGCCATCTGAGCCTTCGAAGCTGGCGTAGTCCGAGGCTTGCCAGGGCTGCCGATCACCGACCGCGAGCAGGGCCTCGCGCTTCTCGGGGAGCTTTTGCGGGCCGGAGGAATCGCGTTCGGCACGCAAGGTCAGGAACGCCAGCCCGTCGGCTCCGGCGACGATCGGCCCATAGGGCGTGTACGCCCGCGCGAAGTGGACGGCGTGGGGACCGATCGCGTGGTGCCCGAACCGGCCGCTGCCCGAGACCACGATCTGGAATTCGTCGGCATCGTGGAAATGGGTCTGCAGCACACGGCCTGGCGCGTACTCGACGAGAAAGGCCTGCGGATCGCGCGTGCCCGCCGGCGGCCCGAGAAAGAAGGTCCGCCAGATCTCGTGCCCCGGCGTGCCGAGTTGCTCGCGGGTGGCCTTCACGTCGTCCAGGGACACGATCTTGGTCATCACGTTCTCCTTCGACTCATTGCGCCGAGCCGACGGCGGATTTGCCCCGGCCCATCTTCTCCAGCAACCGTTGCGCTTCGGCGAGATCCGCAGTCCTGGATCCTTCGGTGAATCGCCTGGCGACGGGCAACAGCTCTGCCCGCCCCTCGGCCGTTCTTCCTTGATCGGCGCGAAGCCGTGCGAGCGTCGTCACTGCACGAAGCTCGAAGGACAGGACGCCCTGCCGGCGCGCACAGGCGACCGACTGAAGCAAGTAGTCTTCGGCCGCATCGGCAGCCCCGGGGCCGCCCTCCTGGAGCAGGACCTGGCCCTTGATGCGCAGCAGCTCGGACAGGTACCAGCGCTCTTCGTTGCGCTCGGCGCGTTCGAGGGCTTCGTCGATCGCGACGCGGGCCTCACGGTAGTCGCCAGCGGCGGCCAGTGCCAGCGCCAGCTCGGCAAGCAGGATCATGTTGCGCGGCAGGAGACGCGTTTGCGGCTGATCGGTGAGCTCGGCGCGCAACACCTGCAGCCCACCGGCCGCGTCGCCGCGCCGGAACTGGACGACGCCGCGAAAGCAGCGGCTCCACGATTGCCAGAGGGCGATGCCGTGCCGTGCCGAGTGATCGTGCAGCATCGTCGCGTAGTCGTCGGCGGCGTCGAGATCGCCGGTCAGCAGCGCCACCAGGCAGGCGCCTTGCCCGAGCGTGTTCACGAGCGACAGCGCGTGACCCAGCGACAGCGCTTCGTCGACGGTGGTCGTGACGATGCGCATCGCTTCATCCGGAAAGCCCTGCATCCAGCGGATGCGCGCCTGAAAGCAGCGCGCCGTCACGCGCGGATCGAACTGGAAGCGAATGATGTGCGAAAGGTTCGGTGGCGCGACATAGCGGCCGAGCATGCGGTCGAGATGGGTCGCGGCCTCGCTCTGCTCGCCGAGAAAGTGCAGCGTGATGCCGATCAGACGGTGGCCGATCAGAGGCTCGTTCGGGTCGGCGGCGGGACCGGCCACTTCGAGAAAGCGACGGGCGACCTCGAGCGCCTCGCGAAACGCGCCGCCGTTGAGCCGGTCGACCCACAGGCCCCAGAGGGCGCGCAACTGATAGTCGACGTCGCCGAGCTGTTCGGCGATCGACAAGGCGTGACTCCATGCCGAGCGGGCCTCGGGCCCCATGCTGGTGTAGACAAGCGCCGATCCGAGCGCCGCGAACAGCTTCATGTCGCGTGCCGTGCTGCGCTTGCCTTTCGTGCCCGCGAGCGCCTGCTGGACCCGGCCACGACACTCGTTGACCAGCGAGAGATGCATCCAGAGCGGCACGGCAGCGACCGTCAGCGACTCGGCGATCACGGCGTCGCCGGATGCCGAGTGGGCCCAGTCGAGCGCAGCCCGGATGTTGTCGATGTCGCGTCCGGAGATCGTCTGCCACGCGGCCGGCGGGCTGGTCGAGAACTCGACCTGGGCGCGCTCGAGCACGCTCAGGTAGTAGCGCGCATGGATGCTGGCGCGGGCGGCGAAATCGTCGTGCTCGACGAGCTGTTGCTGCGCATACGCGCGCGTCGTCTCGAGCAGGCGATAGATGACCTTGCCGCGGGTGACGTCGGCGACGATGAGCGACTTGGCGACGAGCTGGCCGATGTGATCGGCAACGTCGACGGCGGCGATGTCGTCGCCCGAGACCACCGCGATCGCCGCAGGCAAGGTGAAGTTGCCGACGAATACCGCAAGCCGGCGAAACACGACGCGCTCGGGCTCGAGCAGCAACTCGAAGCTCCAGTCGAAGGTGGCCAGGAGCGTCTGGTGCCGAGCAAGGGCAGTGCGTCGCCCGCCGGAGAGGAGGCGAAAGCGATCGTCGAGCCGGGTTGCAAGCTCGTCGATGCCGAGCGCGCTGCAGCGAACGGCAGCCAGCTCGATCGCCAGCGGAATGCCGTCGAGGCTGCGGCAGACCGCCGCGGCCGTGCTCGCGAACTGGCGATCCGGCACGAAGCCGGGGTCGGACGCGCGCACGCGGGCAAAGAACAGGCGCAGCGCGCCGGTGCTGAAGAGATCGTCGTCGACCGCCGCCGATTCTTCCGGCACGTCGAGGGGCGGCACGCGGTAGACGTATTCGGCATCCGCCATCAGGGGCTCGCGGCTGGTCGCGATGATCGACACCTGCGAGCTGGCGCGCAGCAGCTCTTCGGCCATCCGCGCCGCGGCGCCGATCAGGTGCTCGCAGTTGTCGAGCACCAGCAGGATGAGCTTGCCGCGCACCGCTGCCGCCAGCCGCTCGCTCGAGACCATGCCGTTGACAGGCATGACGCCGAGCGCACCGGCCACCGTGGCGGGAACGAGGTCAGGATCGGTGAGCGGACCGAGCTCGGCGAGCCACACGCCGTCGGTGTAGCGGTCGAGCACGCTGCGCGCGACTTCGATGCCGAGTCGGGTCTTGCCGATGCCGCCAGCGCCCACCAGGGTGAGCAGTCGATGTTCGAGGACGAGCTCGGAGACGTCCTTGACCACGTCTTCGCGTCCGATCAGCTCGGCCACGCGCTCGGGCAGATTGCTCGGCACGCGGACCAGCGACGACGCCGAATGCGCGGTCTCGGCGGCCCGCACTTCAGCCGTGAACTGATAGCCGCGGCCCGATACCGTTCGGATCAGCGCCCGGTCTTCGCCGAACACCTTGCGCAGCGCCGAGACGTGGGCGTGCAGGCTGTTGTCCTCGACGACCCGCCCCGGCCACACGCGGTTCATCAGCTCTTCGTTGCTGAGAACCTTGCCGTTGCCGTTGATCAGGGCCAGCAGGAGATCGAAGGCCCGGCCGCCGAGCTCCACGACCTGGCCGTCCTGCAGCAACTCGCGGCGCTGCAGGATCACTGAATACCTGCCGAAGCGCAGGATGCGCGCCGTCGGGTCGTGGGCTCGGATCATCGATCCATTCTAGGAAGGGGTGCGACCGCACCGCGACCGCCGGTAGCGCGGTCAGGAAATATCAGCGGCTTTCAGCCATGTACCGCTGCCCCGTCGCGTGCCTGCGTCAGGAATCCACGCCGGCACCCCGCAACTGCCTCGCATAGTCGCGCGTGATGTGGAGCAGGCGAAAGCGCACGTCCGCCGCCGTTCCCACGCGCTCCACCAGCGACTTTGCGACCAGGCCGCCGAGATGATCCAGGACGTCGGCGTCGTCGAAGCCGACCGGCCTGGCGCTTGCGCAAGCCTCTGCCGGCGTGAAGCTGGCGTCGAAGGCGGCGACGCGCTCGAACAGCGTCCGCTCCGGTGGCGACAGCATGGCCACGCTCCACTCGAGACTGGCCTGCATGCTGAGTTGACGCGCCGGCGCGGTCCTCGAGGCCTGCTTCAGCCACGGCAGGGGGTCGTCGAGATGGGCCAGCATCCAGTCGATGCCGAAGCGCGCGGCGCGCACCGCTGCCATTTCAATGGCCAGCGGCAGGCCATCGAGGCGCTGGCAGATGACGCCTGCCGGCGCGACGATGTCCGCGTTGTCGGGCCGGTCGCCGCGGGTCGCAAGCAGGCGGCCGAGGAACATCTCGACCGCGCTCGCTGCGCCAATCGCGTCGTGGTCGTCCGAGTCGTCGGGCGGCAGCTCGAGCGGGGCGAGCCGGTAGGTCGCCTCACCTTCGGCGCGCAGCGGTTCGCGGCTGGTCGCGATGATGCGCAGCAGGCGTTTCTGGCGCAGCGCGGATTCAGCGAGCTGCGCCGAGACGTCGATCCATTGCTCGCAGCCGTCGAGCACGAGCAGCAGCGGGCTTGCGGCCTGACTACCGCCGGCCAGCGCCGCCGTGACGGAGGCCTGCGCCGCCTCGGCCTGTGCAAACGACGGCAGCTCGACCAGGTGGACACCGAAGCCGCGCGCCGCGGCCAGTCGGCGCGCAACCTCGAACGCCAGCTGCGTCTTGCCGACGCCGCCCGGGCCGACCAGGGTCACGAAGGGCACGGCCTTGGCCAGGGTGATGAGCTCCCTCACGTCGCGCTCGCGACCGACCAGCTTGAAGAGGCGTTCCGGCAATGCCGTTCGAGACTGCGCGGACGCGTCGGCGGGGAGCGCGACATCGGGTTCCGCGGCGAGCTGATAGCCACGGCCAGGCACCGTCACGATCAGGTCCCGGTCCTCGCCCAGGGCTCGGCGCAATGCCGTGATCTGAGCCTGCAACGCGTTTTCCTGGACCGGGCGGCCGAGCCAGACCTTTTTCAGCAGCTGATCTTTGCTGATGGCGCTGCCGGGCGATTCGAGCAGGGCCAGAAGAAGGTCGAACGCACGGTCGCCGATGGCGACCGGCAAGCCATCGCAACGCAGGCCCCGCTCTCTCACCAGCACCTGATACCGGCCGAAATTGATGTTGTCGGCGGCTTCGTCGTCCGTCTGCTCCATCGGCAAAGTGTAGATCGCGCATCAGGAAATTTCAGGAAAAATCAGATCATCGCTTTTCAATGTTCTTCAGGACGAATCACAGCTTGCAGGGGACTTGTCAGACGCGACTCCGTATCTTTGCGATCGCGGCCTCGAGGTCGTCGAACGAAGAAAGGAATCCGCATATGTTGGCCTCCACAATTGCATTCGTCTCCGGCAGCATGACCGCTCGGCACGCGACGATCGACGTTCTGGTCGTGCACTCCGAGCCGCTGATCAGGGAAGGTTTGCTCGCCACGCTTTGCCGGCACGAGGACCTCTCGGTAGAGATGCGCGATGCGAGCGATCTCGAAGACGAGGTCGCGACCGACCTGAGCCAGTATCGCGGCGTGATCGTGACCGACCATGCCCATGCCTTGGCCCTGGCGGCCAGTGCTCGTCGCGACGGCTCGAAGAACCTGCGGCTCAAGGTCATGGTCGTGACCCGGCAGGACCGGGATGGCGAGCTTCTGTCGGCACTGCGCCAGGGCATCCAGGGCTACATGGTCATCGGCGCGCCGCTCGGCGAGTTCGTCGACGGCGTGCGGGCGCTTGCCGCGGGCTCGCGCTACGTGTGCCAGGCGGTCGCCCAGCGCGTCGCCGAGTCGATCGCGCACGAGCCGCTCACCACCCGCGAGACCGACGTGCTGAAGTCGCTGGCCACCGGTAGCGGCAACAAGGTCATCGCGCGCGAGCTCGGCATCGCCGCCGACACCGTGAAGACGCATGTGCGCTCGATCTTCGCCAAGCTCCAGGCGGCGTCGAGGACCGAGGCCGCGGCGGTCGCGATGCGGCGCGGGCTGCTCTAGCATGAGACACGAAGCGGACAACTCTCTCGACTTGCGATTCGGTCCCTTGCTTGCATTCGACGAGCCGGTGTTTCGGCCCGGTGACCGGATCCGGGTTGCCAACCGCTCGCCGGTCGGCCGCTACCTCGTGCCGGGGTACCTGCGCAACAAGACGGGTTCGATCGAGTCGGTGATCGAGCCGCGCTGCATCGACAACGAAGAAGAGGGCGATCGCAGCGAAGCAGGAGAGAGCTACTACCGCATCGCTTTTCCGATGACCGAGATCTGGCCCCACTACGAAGGCTCGCCGCTCGATGCCCTGCGGATCGAGGTCTTCGAGAACTGGCTCGAGCCGATCTGAGCTGTCGAAAGTGAGATCGATATCTCGACCGATCGGGGGTGGCCGAAGCCAGGGCGCGCCACGAAAGTAACGCATCACGCCGGGAGAGCCGTATGAGGATCGAGAGAAATGCTGCCCTGTTCAACGCGGAGAGCTCGGTGGAAGACTCGTCCGATGCACTGTTCGTCGAGATGCTGCGCGCCTTCAGACGCAGCGGCGGGCTGGCGCGCGAGGCAGAGATCCTCGACAGAAGCCAGGCCTGCGAATCGCCGGGCTGGCGGATCGACAGCGTCAGCGGCACCATCATCTGCTTCGAATGGGGCCAGCGTTTCTGGCTGCCGTGGTTCCAGTTCGACCCGTCGGACATGTCGCTGCGACCCGGCCCGGCGAGGGTCATCGCCGAGCTGGCGCCGGCCTTCGACGGCTGGGGCCTGGCCACGTGGTTCGCCCGACCCAATCTCTGGATCGGCAATGCGAGGCCGATCGACATGATCGACGATTGCCTGCCGAGCGTGCTCGGCGCTGCACGTGCAGACCG
>JBDTNU010000016.1:0-25023 GCA_039933535.1 Caldimonas sp.
TGGTCGACTTCTACAAGACCGACCGCGAAGGCAAGGACCGGCTCGAGAACCTCGAAGAGCTCGTCAACGCGGCCGAGGCCTTCGTCACGCAGGAAGGATTCGGCAAGGACGCGGTGGCCCTGCCGGTCGACGAGACCGGCGTGGCGAGCGGCACCGGCATCTTTCGCGGCGAGATCGGCCGCGCCGAGTACACGACACCGGGGGCCGAGGTCGTCGACAACGGCGAGGTGATCGCGCCGCCGCGCGTGGTTCCCGACGCCGAGACCGGCGAGATCATGTCGCCGCTGGGGGCGTTCCTGACGCACGCTTCGCTCGAGGCCGGCGACAACCAGGCGCAGGCCGGGCAGGACGCGATCCAGCTGATGACGATCCACTCGGCGAAGGGTCTCGAGTTCGATTGCGTCTTCATCACCGGCCTCGAAGAAGGCCTGTTCCCGCATGAGAACTCGGCCAGCGACCTCGACGGCCTCGAAGAAGAGCGCCGCCTCATGTACGTGGCCATCACGCGAGCGAGAAAGCGCCTCTACCTGAGCTTTTCGCAGACGCGGATGTTGCATGGCCAGACCCGCTACAACGTCAAGAGCCGCTTCGTCGACGAGCTGCCGGAATCGGCGCTGCGCTGGATCACGCCGAGGCATCAGGCCTTCGGCTCGGGCTTCGCGCGCCAGTACAACGACGCGTGGTCGCGCGGCTCGGGCCTGCACTCGATCGTCGGCGCCGGCCGCGTGGCGGCGTTCGGTGCATCGCCCGCACCGAAGCCTGCGGCCACGCACGGGCTGCGCTCGGGGCAGGGCGTGTTCCACAACAAGTTCGGCGAAGGCGTGGTCATCACGCTCGAAGGCAGTGGCGAGGATGCGCGGGCGCAGATCAACTTCGGCCGGCATGGCATGAAATGGCTGGCCCTCAGCGTCGCCAAGCTCACGCCGGTCGATTGACCCGGGTCTTGCCGATGGGAGGCTGCAGGCGAGGGCACGCTTCGCGTCGCGCAGCGGCGACGCTGCTCGTTGCGTTACTCGCCGCACTCGGATTCGCTGGCTGCGAGCGCAGCGGAGCGGCGGCTTCGGTCGCGGCCACAGCGGCGTCGGAGCCAGCGGTGCCGGCGCAGCGCGGCGCGGCCTACAACGTCGACCCGCGCCATCCGGTGTCGGCCGCCGCCCTGGCCGCGTTGGGCCGAGAGCTGTTCTTCGACACGTCGTTGTCGGCATCGGGAAAGACGGCGTGCGCGACTTGCCACGACCCTGCCCACGCCCACGCGCCCGGCAACGCCTTGCCGGTGCAGCGCGCCGGCGCCGACGGCCTGACGCCAGGCGTTCGTGCGGTGCCATCGCTGCGCTACCTGCAGTTCGTGCCGCCGTTCAGCGAACATCACCACGAGAACGAAGGCGACGACAGCATCGATGCCGGCCCGACCGGCGGCCACACCTGGGACGGGCGCGCGGCGTCGCTGCACGAGCAGGCGCGCCTGCCGCTGCTCTCGCCCTTCGAGATGGCGAATCCGACGCCCGAGGCGTTCGTCGCGCGTCTTCGCACGACGAAGAGCGCAGCGCGGTTTCGCGAGCTGTGGGGCGGCGACGTCTTCGAGCGCCCGGCCGATGCTTTCGCCGCTGCGGCGATGGCGCTCGAGGTCTATCAGCAGACGCCCGCCGAGTTCCAGCCCTTCACGAGCAAGTACGACGCGGTGCTGCGCGGGCAGGCCACCCTCAGCCCGGCGGAGGTGCGTGGCCTGGCGGCATTCAACGACCCGAAGCGCGGCAACTGCGCCGTGTGCCATCCGAGCGAGCCCAAGGCCGACGGCGCGTTCCCGCTGTTCAGCGACTACGGCCACATCGCCCTCGGCGTGCCGCGCAATCGCGCGATCCCGGCCAATGCCGACGCGTCGTATCGCGACCTCGGACTGTGCGGCCCGCTGCGCGAAGACTTTCGCGATCGCGCCGAGTACTGCGGCGCCTTTCGCGCGCCGACGCTACGCAACGTCGCGACGCGCCAGAGCTTCTTTCACAACGGCGTGTTCCACGACCTGGCCGAGGCGGTGCGCTTCTACGCCGGGCGCGACCTCGACCCGGCGCACTGGTACGGGCGCGACGCGCGCGGGCGGGTGCGCCGCTTCGATGACCTGCCGGAGCGCTATCGGGACAACGTCAATCGCGAGCCGCCGTTCGGCGATCGGCCGGGCAGGCAGGCGGCCTTGAGCGAAGCCGAGGTGCGCGACGTGGTCGCCTTTCTGCGCACCCTGACCGACGCCGATGTCGGCGCTCGCGCACCCGCTCCGTAGGCGTTGTCCGTTTCGCGGTCGCACGCCTCGCGCGGGCGGCCCGCGCGATTAAGCTGATCGGCAATGGCGCGCGAGCGCCGCGAGCGGTGCTTGCCGCATCAGGAGACACGCATCATGAAGACCCCCTTGCCCTTCCGCTACGGCGTTGCCACCCTTGCCCTGACCCTGCTCGGCGCCTGCGCAAGCTCGCCGCAGCTCGACGCCCAGTGGACCGATCCGCAGCTCGGCACGCAGTCCAGCTTTCTGCGCGGCGCGACCGTGCTCGTGGCTTGCGATGCCTACGACCTGGTCGTGCGCCAGATCTGCCAGGACCAGGTCGCCGGCGAGGTCGTGGCGCGAGGTGCGACGCCCGTGTTCGCCGCGCCCGACACGCCGCTCGCGAGCGACCGCGCCGTCGACGGGCAGCTGCTGCCGGCGGCGCGCAGCGCCGGCGCAAAGGCGCTCCTGGTCGTGACGATCGCGCCCGCGGCAACCGATGTCAGCCCGGGCTTTTCGATCGGCATCGGCGGTTTCGGCTTCGGTCGCAATAGTGCGATCGGTGGCGGCGTCACCGCGCCGATCGGCGGCGGCCGCGTCACTACCGGCTATGCGGCCAATGGCCGGGTCACCAGCGTCGGCACGGGCAAGCTGGTCTGGGCGGCACGGGCGACGACGGCGCCTTCTCCGGATGTCAACGCCCAGCTCGCCGAGCTGTCGAAGGCCGTCTTCGACTCCGCGGACAAGTCCGGCCTGTTCTGAGCGTCGCGCGACCGCGCGCGGGACGCGAGCTCAGGCGGCGAGCGGGCCCGGTCGCTTCGGGTCGACGACGAATCGCGCCGTCGTGGTGATGCCGCTGGCGGGGTCGAGCGGGTTGTCGACCGTCTGCAGGCGCACCTTCAGCTGCTTCGCGTCGAGGTCGAAGCTCATGTAGCCGCGCTGGTCGGATCGGCCGAAATGGATGTGCGGGTTGAACGGCCGCGCCGCGTCGATGCGCGACTGGGCCAACGACAGGCTGGTGATCGAGGTGCCGCAGAACTCGCTCGCCACCACTGGCGACTTCGGGTCGTCGTAGTCGGGCTTCAGGTCGGCGACGTAGTTGCTGTGCACGTCGCCGCCGAGGACGACGAGGCCGGGCACCTTCTTCTCGGCGACGACGCCGAGCAGGCGGTTGCGCGAGGGCGCGTAGCCGTTCCACCCGTCGGTCCAGTACGTGCCGCCGCCCTGGGCTGGATCCTTCCATGAGAAGCGTGCCATCAGCGACTGCTGGGCGAGCAGGTTCCATGGCCTTTGCAGGTCCCAGCCTTCGGCAAGCCAGCGTTCCTGCTCGAATCCGAGCAGGCTCCGCCTGGGGTCGACCAGGTCGCGGCAATCGGCGAGCACCACGGTGTTCGAGCCGCCCCGGCCCGGCTTGGGGCAGGACTGCACGTCGCGGTACTGGCGATCGTCGACGAGATGGATCCGCGCCAGCGTGCCCCAGTCGAGCCGGCCGACGATTCGCATGTCGGGGCCGACCGGGCGCGCCGACTTCGGGAACGGCATGTGCTCCCAGTAGGCGCGATAGGCCGCGGTACGGCGCGCCGCGAAGTCCTGCGTCAGGTCCTCGCCGCGCATGTTCGCGTAGTCGTTCGCAACCTCGTGATCGTCCCAGACCAGCAGCCAGGGCGCCGCTTCGTGCGCCGCCTGCAGGAGCGGATCGCTCTTGTAGGTCGCGTAGCGGGCACGGTACTGGGGCAGCGTCGATGCGACGCCGCCTTCGTGATGGCGGACGGGATTCGGGCCGACCGCGGACTCGTAGATGTAGTCGCCAAGAAAGAAGACGAGGTCGGGGTTCTCGGCAACGATGTGGGCCCAGGCCGCGTAGTGACCGACGTCGTAGCGCTGGCAACTGGTGATGACGAAGCGCAGGCTCGCCGCTGCATCGGCCGCCGGGGCGGTGCGCGTGCGGCCGGCGTTGCTCTGCTGGCCGAGCGCGCTGAAGCGATACCAGTAGGGGCGACCCGGCTCGAGGCCCGCGGGCTCGGCATGGACGCTGTGCGCCCAGTCGGCCTCGGCGATCTCCTCGCCGTGCGCGACGATGCGCCGGAACCGATCGTCGCTCGCGACCTCCCAGCGGACGGTGGTTCGCTCGGGCAGGTCGGTGCCGGTGAGGCGCGTCCAGAGAACCATGCCGGCGGGATGCGGCTGGCCGGAAGCAATGCCGAGCGCGAAGCGCGGCGTGTCGGCGGCGCGCGACGCGCTGGCGAGGAACGGCGCGGCGCCGATCGCGGCCGCGCCCTGGAGAAAGCGGCGGCGCGGAACCAGCAAGCTCAGACGCCTACTTCGTCGATCTCCCGATAGACATCGCGCAGCCACATCTTGACGCGCTGCCGGTCCATCAGGCCGAGGCCGCTCGAATCCTTCTCGCTCTTGGCCTTCCAGAAGCTGCTGTTCGAGTTGTCGATCTTCTGGATCACGCTTTCATGCAGCTTCTTGACCGAGACGACATGCGCACCCATGGCGATGGCGCGGGCCTGCTCGCCCGATTGCTCGAGCATCGAGAAGTCACCGCCGCGCACCTGGTTGCGCACGATCACGTAGGCCATGCCCGTGCCGAATCGGTCGAGCAGTCGGCGCAACAGGTCGACCGAATCCTTGCCCGAATCCATCACGTGCCAGTAGAAGAGCTTCATGCCGAGCTCGTCGGCCAGGCTCAGCACGCCGGCCTCTTCCATCCAGGTGGCGAGCGGATCGTGGGTCTGCGCCGCGAGGTCGACGAGGATGCGACGGCCCGGCTGGTCGACCGCCGCTTCGACGATCGCGTCGAGCGACTCCACCTTGTCGACCGTGACCGGCGAGGCGTAGCCGGCATAGAAGCGCATCAGCGCGCCGTGCGAGCGGTCGGTGTCGAAGCCGAGAAACGGCAGCTCGTGGTCGATCATGTACTGGGCGAGCACGCGCGACATCAGCGACTTGCCGACGCCGCCCTTTTCTCCGCCGATGAAATGGATGTTGGTCGTCATCGATGTGTCTTGATGCTTCTTACCTGACCGGCGCCGGAGCGCCCGGAACGACCACGTCGATCGTCTTCTCGACCACCTTGCCGGCGACTCTCACCGTGCTGCCGACGACCGCGCTGCCCACCGATACCGCCGCGCCGCCGACCGAGACCGCGGCGCTCGCCGCAGTGCCGGCGATGCTGACCACGGCGCAACCGGGCAAGGCCGCGAGAAGAGGGAGCGTGGCGGCGAGCCAGCAGATACGCGGGTGCAGCGAAGGGCTCATGCGAGGGCCTGTCAATGCTGTGGGAGAGCGGCGATTGTCGTCGATCAACCGCGCCCGACGAAAGGCATCTTGGTCGCCATCACGGTAAGGAATTGCACATTCGATTCGATCGGAAGGCTCGCCATGTGGAGCACCGAGTCGGCCACGTGCTGCACGTCCATGCGCGGCTCGACGGCCATTTCGCCGTTTGCCTGGAGAACGCCCTTTGTCATGCGCTGGGTCATCTCGGTTGCGGCGTTGCCGATGTCGATCTGACCGCAGGCGATGTCGTAGGCGCGGCCGTCGAGCGAGGTCGCCTTGGTCAGGCCGGTGATGCCGTGCTTGGTGGCGGTGTAGGGTGAGCTCAAGGGGCGAGGCGCGTGCGCCGAGATCGAGCCGTTGTTGATGATGCGGCCGCCGCGCGGCGTCTGGCTCTTCATCATCCGGAACGCTTCCTGGGTGCAGTAGAAGACCGCGCTCAGGTTGATGTCGACCACGCTCTTCCACTGCTCGATCGTCAGGTCTTCGAGCGGAACGGCGGGCGCCCCGGTGCCGGCGTTGTTGAACAGCAGGTCGAGGCGGCCGAAGGCTTCCTTCGTCGCCGCGAACAATGCCTTGACGGCCGCCGGATCGGTGGCATCGGTCGGCACGGCGATCGCATGGCCGGCCAGGTCGCCGGCGGCCGATCGCACGGCTTCGAGCGCGTCGGCGCGGCGACCCGCCAGGGCCACTCGCCATCCGGCCTTCAACAGGGTGAGCGCCGTGGCACGGCCGATGCCGCTGCCGGCGCCGGTGACGATGGCGACTTTGTTGTTCATGGCGTGTCCTCTCTCGTTGGGTGCAGGATTGTGACGCTCGGCGCAGCGAGGAATCCCGTTGCGGCGCCGAGACCGCTCACTCGATCAGGATGATCTGTCGTCGCTGGACTCGGACCTCGGCTCGACGCCGGCCTCGGTCTCGGCGAAGCAGCCGATGAACGTGAACCACAGGCTCGCGTACAACACGGTCGAGAAGAAGAAGAAGATCGAGGTGGCGACGAAACGCGCCTGTTGCCCGCCCAGCAGCGCGATGACGACGCCGAGCAGCATCGCGAACACCAGGCCCAGGCCGATCCAGGCCAGGCCGTAGATCGCGAACGCACCCTTGTTGCGCCAGATCGCGACGGTGCTGAAGAACAGTGCCTTGGCCCAGCCCTGCGCGCCCCACCAGACGAGGGCCGGCGCGTGCCAGAACGGCACCGAGAGCAGCGCGCCGAGACCGAGGCGGAGCAGGAAGCCGAGCTGCAGACGCGGGTCGGCGAGACGCGCCGCGGAGGCTTCCGGAGTCGTCTGCGGATCGGAGACCGCTTCCATGAACGCGGTCAGCGAATTGCCTTCGACCGCGGCGATGAGAAGCACCGCGGCGACGGCCGCGACCAGGTAGGCGAGGCCGAGCTTGAGCAGCTCGATCTGGCGCGCCCGCGGCGCGGCCAGCAACTCGGCGAACGCGCCCGGCAAGGGCCGTGCACCGCCGGCGGTGCGGCGCGTCGCAATCATGAAGACGAGGGTGCCGACGGGGGCGAGGACGACCAGAAGCGCCTCACCGGCCACCGGAATGCTGATCAGCCCGAAGAAGATCAGGGCGCAGGCGGCGAACAGGCCGGCAAAGCCGAACGGCTGGCGAAAGAACACCTGGAACGCGCGCCGCACCCAGGCCACGCCTTCACCCGGCCTGACTCGCAGAAACCTCATGCCTCGAGTCCGGAGTTGCGGTGCCGCGCCGGATGCCACGGCGCCTCGCGACGCTCCACCAGCACGCGTTCGAAGTGCGTCGGGTCGTGCGCCTTGAGCAGCATCGCGTCGCGCGGCAGGTAGACGTCCCACGAGCGCGAGAGCCAGAAGCGGAACGCCGCTGCCCGCATCAGCGCCGGAAGCAGGCGCAGCTCGGCGCTTTCCAGCGGCCGCACGCTCTCGTAGGCTTCGACGAGAGCTTCGGCGCGGTCTTCCGCAAGGCGCCCGGATTCGAGGTCGATGCACCAGTCGTTGAGCGCCACGGCGATGTCGAACAGCAGGCAGTCGACGCCGGCGAAATAGAAGTCGAACACGCCGGCCAGGACGGGGCCGTCGAACATGACGTTGTCGCGGAACAGGTCGCCATGGATCGGCCCGCGCGGCAACGAGGCATAGGCCGGCGTCTCGGCAACGTGCTGCTGGTAGGCCAGCTCGTCCTGCATCAACGCGGCCAGGCGCGGCTCGAGATGCGGCAGCACGGCCGGCACGGTGGCCGTCCACCAGGCCAGGCCGCGCAGGTTCGGCTGCGCCAGCGCGAAATCGGCAGCCACCAGGTGCATGCCGGCCAGCATGGTGCCGACGCTGGCGCAGTCGGCCGCGTCGGGCGCAAGGTGGTGCCCGCCAGGCAGGCGGTCGACGACCGCCGCGGGCTTGCCCGCGAGCGCGAGGAGGAGATTGCCGCTCGCGTCGGCGTGCGGTCCCGGCACCGGCAGGCCGGCGTCGGCGAGGTGCTTCATGAGCCGGAGATAGAAGGGGAGTTCGGCGGCGGTCAGCCGCTCGAACAGCGTGAGCACGTAGCGGCCGGCGCTGGTATCGGCGAAGTAGTTGGTGTTCTCGATGCCGCCGGCGCAGGGCTCGAGCCGGTGCAGGTCGCCGATGCCGAGCCCTTCGATCAGGCGCGCAGCCGCGTCGAAGGAAACCTCGGTGAAGACCGCCATCGAGAAAAGAGGGGCGAGCCGCTCAGAACCTGAAGATGTTCCAGACGCGCTTGCCCGCAGCGCCGCGCGTCGGTTTCATGCCCTCGGGAAATTCGTGCTCTCCGCCGCCGACGATGATCTCGTAGCTCGGTGCGCTGCCCTTGGGATCGACTGTCACCTTCTGCAACTGGCCGCGCACGCGAAGCTCTTCGATGTGGGCGCTGCGGTCTTCGATGACGGTGCGCTGGATGGCAGGATCCTTACCCTTCGGCTCCGCGTTCTCGACCGGCCGCGCAGCCCCGGGATCGGTCGCGGACGGCGCCGCCGGCGCGGCGTCGGCGGCGCATGCCGCAGCGCTGAACAACCAGGCGAGGCTGCCCGCGATTCCCGTCAGCGACATGCGTTTCATGCCTGCCATTCTAGGGCGACGGCTGCTGACCATCCTTCACAATCGCCCGGATGGTGGACAGGACATTGCTGCTCGTCGACGGCTCGAGCTATCTCTATCGCGCCTACCACGCGCTGCCCGATCTGCGCGGTCCCGGCGGCTTTCCGACCGGAGCGATCCGCGGCGTGGTCTCGATGATGAAGCTGCTGCGCGAGCAGTATCCGGCCGCGCACGGCGCCTGCGTCTTCGACGCCAAGGGCAAGACGTTTCGCGACGACTGGTATGCCGAGTACAAGGCGACCCGCTCGGCGATGCCGGGAGACCTTGCGCTGCAGATCGATCCCATCGTCGAGGCCGTGAAGCTGCTCGGCTGGCCGGTGCTGACCGTGCCCGGCATCGAGGCCGATGACGCGATCGGCACGATCTCGTGCATGGCCGCGAAAGGCGGCTTCAAGGTCATCATCTCGACCGGCGACAAGGACATGGCGCAGCTCGTCGACGCCAACGTTACGCTCATCAACACGATGAGCAACGAGACCCTCGACGTCGCCGGCGTGACCGCCAAGTTCGGCGTGCCGCCCGAGCGCATCGTCGACTACCTGGCGTTGATCGGCGACTCGGTCGACAACGTGCCCGGCGTCGAGAAGGTCGGGCCGAAGACGGCGGTGAAATGGATCGCCGAGCACGGCTCGCTCGACGGCGTGGTCGCCGCCGCACCGACGATCAAGGGCGTGGTCGGTGACAACCTCAGGAAGGCGTTGGACTGGCTGCCGCAAGGCAAGCGGCTGGTCACGGTCGTGACCGACTGCGACCTCAGCGGCCACGTGCTCGGCTGGCCCGAGTTCGATGCTTTGGCATTTGGCCCCATCGACGTTCCGGCGCTTGCGGCTTTCTACGATCGCTACGGCTTCGCCTCGATGAAGCGGGAGATCGAGGCCGCGCCGGCCGATCGGGCAGCAACGCCCGCGACATCCGGGCCGAGCGACAACGATGCGGCAACGATCGACGTTCCCGCATCGGTGCCGAGCGAAGCCATCGTCAGGAACTACGAGACGCTGACCACCATGGAAGCGCTCGATGCGTGGATCGCGCGCGTCGAGGCGGCCGAGCTCGTGGCGCTCGACACCGAGACCGATTCGCTCGAGCCGATCCGCGCCACCCTGGTCGGCATCTCGCTCGCCGTCGCGCCCGGCGAAGCGGCCTACATCCCCCTGCGCCACGACTATGCCGGCGCACCCGACCAGTTGCCGATCGATGCGGTGATCGCGCGCCTCAAGCCCTGGCTCGAGAACGACGCGGCCGCCAAGGTCGGGCAGAACGTCAAGTTCGACACCCACGTTTTTGCCGGCGCCGGCGTCGCCGTGCGCGGCTACCGTCACGACACCTTGCTCGAAAGCTACGTGTTCGAGGCGCACAAGCCGCACAGCCTGGAGAGCTTGGCCTTCCGCCATCTCGGCCGCACCGGGCTGACCTACGAGGACATGACAGGCAAGGGCGTGAACCAGATCTCGTTCACGCAGGTCGAGATCGGCCGCGCCGCCGACTATTCGTGCGAGGACAGCGACATGGCGCTGCACGTGCACCAGGCGCTCTGGCCGAAGATCGAGGCCGAGCCGGGCCTGTTGCGCGTCTATCGCGACATCGAGGTGCCGACCTCCGTGATCCTGGCCCGCATCGAGCGCACCGGTGTGCTGATCGACTCGGCCAAGCTGGCGGCGCAGAGCCAGCAGCTCGCCGAACGCATGGTGGCGCTGGAAGCGGAGGCCTACGACATCGCCGGCCAACCCTTCAACCTGGGCAGCCCGAAGCAGATCGGCGAGATCCTGTTCGGCAAGCTCGGCCTCCCCGTGGGCCGCAAGACGGCCAGCGGCGCGCCTTCGACCGACGAGGAAGTGCTTGCCGAGCTGGCCGCCGACTATCCCTTGCCGGCCAAGCTGCTCGAGCACCGGAGCCTTTCCAAGCTCAAGGGCACGTACACCGACAAGCTGCCGCTGATGGTGAACCCGGCGACCGGCCGCGTCCACACCAACTACGCGCAGGCCGTGGCTGTCACGGGGCGGCTCTCGAGCAACGATCCGAACCTGCAGAACATTCCAGTGCGCACGGTCGAGGGCCGGCGCATCCGCGAGGCTTTCATCGCGCCCGAAGGAGCGTCGATCCTTTCGGCCGACTACTCGCAGATCGAGCTGCGCATCATGGCCCACATCTCGGGCGACGCCGGCTTGCTCGCGGCCTTCGGGGGCGGCATCGACGTGCACCGCGCGACCGCTTCCGAAGTCTTCGGCGTCGCCGTGCCCGAGGTCTCGAGCGAGCAGCGCCGCTACGCCAAGGTGATCAACTTCGGCCTCATCTACGGCATGAGCGCGTTCGGCCTGGCGCAAAACCTGGGCATCGAGCGCAGTGCCGCCACCGCCTACATCGAGCGCTACTTCGCGCGCTATCCCGGCGTCAAGCGCTACATGGACGAGACCCGTGCCTCGGCGCGCGACAAGGGCTATGTCGAGACGCTGTTCGGCCGGCGCGTGCACCTGCCCGACATCAAGGCCGGCGGCGGGCCGCGCCGCGCCGCCGCGGAGCGCCAGGCGATCAACGCGCCGATGCAGGGCACGGCCGCCGATCTCATCAAGCTCGCGATGATCGCCGTGCAGGAGGTTCTCGACCGCGAGCAGCGGGCGACGCGGATGATCATGCAGGTCCATGACGAGCTGGTCTTCGAGGTGCCTGCCGCCGAGCTGGTCTGGGCACGCGAAGCCGTACCGCGGATCATGTCCGGCGTGGCGACGCTGGCGGTGCCGCTGGTCGCCGACGTCGGCGTCGGTGCGAACTGGGAAGAAGCGCACTAGTCGGCGATCGGCGGCCTGCGGCGCGGGTTTTCCCCGCCCGCTTACCTAGGGCAAGACCCGTTTCGTTTCTCACCGCAAGCCCTAAGGTGGCGCGCGGCGCACGACTCGAGGGCACGCCATCGACACACCGCTCCTGCAAGTCGACAAGGTGACGGTTCGCTTCGGCGGCATCACGGCCCTGGACGGAGTGTCGTTCGTGGTCGCGGCCGGCCACATCGTCGGCTTCATCGGCCCCAACGGGGCCGGCAAGACGACGATGTTCAACTGCCTGTCGCGCCTCTATTCGTTCAGCGAGGGCTCGGTGCGCTTCGAAGGCCGCTCGCTGCTCGAGACGCCGGCCTACGGCATCGCCTCGCTCGGCATCGGCCGCACGTTCCAGAACCTGGCCTTGTTCCGGACCATGACCGTGCGCGAGAACGTCATGGTCGGCGGCCATTCGCGAACCCGCACCGGCTTTGTCGCCAACGCCTTGCGCCTGTCGGCCGTGCGTCGCGAAGAAGCGCAGCTCGGCGCGCACGTCGATCGCCTGGTCGAGCTGCTCGAGCTCGGTCCGGTCGCGCATCTGCCGGTCATGGACCTGTCGTTCGGCACGCAAAAGCGCGTCGAGCTCGGGCGCGCGCTGGCCAGCCAGCCCAAGCTGCTGCTGCTCGACGAGCCTGCCGGCGGACTGAACCATGAAGAGGTCGAGACGCTGATGGACCTGCTGCGCCGGATCCGCGCCGAGCTCGGCCTGACGATGCTGCTGGTCGAGCATCACATGAACATGGTGATGCGCATTTCCGATCGCGTCGTCGCGCTCGACTTCGGCCGCAAGATCGCCGACGGCACGCCCGCCGAAGTGCAGGGCAACGCCGATGTCGTCCGCGCCTACCTCGGGACGGCCGCATGACGGCCGCGCTGCTCGAGGTGCGCGGCATGAAGGCGCAGTACGGTCCGACGCGCGTGTTGCACGGCATCGATTTCGCCGTGGCCGACCGCGGCATCACGACGATCCTGGGCGCCAATGGCGCCGGCAAGACGACGACCTTGCGCGCCGTCTGCAACATGATCCGCACCGAAGGCGAGGTGCTGCTCGGCGGCGAACGGATCGACGGTCGCGCCACCGAGTCGATCGTGCGCATGGGGGTCGCTCACGTGCCGGACGGACGCGGCACGTTCATGAACCTCACGGTCGAAGAGAACCTGCGCCTGGGCGCGCATTGCCGGCCCGACCGCGCCAATGTCGCGGTCGACTTCGAGCGCATGTACGCTCACTTTCCGCGCCTGAAGGAGCGTCACCGGCAGCAGGCCGGCACCCTGTCGGGCGGCGAGCAGCAGATGCTTGCCGTCGCGCGCGCCCTGATGCTGAGGCCGCGCCTGTTGCTGCTCGACGAGCCGTCGTTCGGGCTGGCACCGCTGATCGTCCAGCACCTGTTCGAGATCTTGCGTGCGATCCGCGAGAGCGAGGGGATCGGCATGCTGCTGGTCGAGCAGAACGCCGCGCTCGCCTTGAAGCTGGCCGATCACGCCTACCTGCTCGAGACGGGTCGTGTCGTGATGTCGGGCCCGTCGGCGACGATCCGCGACGACGAGTCGGTACGCCGCTCCTACCTCGGCTATTGAGGCGCGCCACGACCATGAACATCGACCTGCTGCTGCACCAGATCCTGTCCGGCCTGGCCACCGGAGGCATCTACGCCAGCGTCGCCCTGGCCCTGGTCATGATCTACCAGGCCACCCACCTCGTGAACTTCGCGCAGGGCGAGATGGCGATGTTCTCGACCTACATCGCCTGGGCACTGATCCAGGCCGGCGTGCCGTACTGGGCTGCGTTCGCGATGACGGTATGCGCCGCATTCGTGCTCGGCGTCGTGATCGAGCGGGTCATCATCCGGCCGGTCGAGAACGGGCCGATCCTCGCCGTCGTGATCGTCTTCATCGCCTTGCTCGTGATCTTCAACAGTCTCGCCGGCTGGATCTTCAGCTACACGATCAAGCCGTTCCCGAGCCCGTTTCCGGCCGAGCCGCTGTTCGGCAACTCGTACGTGTCGTCGCACGAGCTGGGCTCGACCGCGATCACGCTTGTCGTGCTGCTGCTGCTCTACGTGTTCTTCCGCTTCACTCCCCTCGGCCTGGCGATGCGCGCGGCGGCGCAGAACCCGGTCTCGAGCCGCCTGGTCGGCATCCGCGTCGGCTGGATGCTGGCGCTGGGCTGGGGCCTGGCCGCGGCGATCGGCGCGATCGCAGGGATGATGGTGGCGCCCACCGTCTTCCTCGAGCCCAACATGATGGGCGGCATCCTGCTCTATGCCTTTGCGGGCGCGCTGCTCGGCGGCATCGACAGCCCTGGGGGCGCGGTGCTCGGAGGCTTCATCGTCGGCGTGCTCGAGAACATCGTCGGCGCCTACGTCGGCACCGAGCTCAAGCTCACCGTCGCGCTGGTCGTCATCATCGGCGTGCTGGTCGTTCGGCCTTCGGGCATGTTCGGCCGCGTGCACGTGGTCCGGGTATGAGGGCAGCCGCCATGCAGACGACCGCGAACCGTCGCCGCTTCATCGTTCCAGCGATCGCGATCCTGTTCGCCGTCGTGCTGCCGTTCGCGCTCGGCAACTACCACGTGTTCCAGGTGACGCTGGTGCTGGTCTACGCGATCGCCTTGCTCGGACTCAACATGCTGACCGGCTTCAACGGCCAGATCTCGCTCGGCCATGGCGCGTTCTATGCGATCGGTGCGTACACGACGGCGATCCTGATGGACAAGGCGGGCATGCCGTACTGGGCGACGATTCCGATCGCCGGCGCGGTCTGCGGCCTCGCCGGATTCCTGTTCGGCCTGCCGGCCCTGCGCCTCGAGGGCCTGTACCTCGCGCTCGCCACCTTCGCGCTCGGCGTGGCGATGCCGCAGATCCTCAAGCACAAGAGCATCGAGCACTGGACCGGCGGCGCCATGGGCATCGTCATCGTCAAGCCCGACCCGCCGTCGTGGGCGCCGCTGTCGCAGGACCAGTGGCTTTACTTCTTCACCCTGGCGTGGGTGATCGTCGCCTTCGTCCTGGGCTGGAACCTGTTGCGCGGCCGGATCGGACGGGCCATGGTGGCGATCAGGGATCAGCCCATTGCGGCACAGGCGATGGGCGTCAATACTGCGATGGTCAAGTCGATGACTTTCGGCGTCTCGGCGATGTACACCGGCGTGGCCGGCGCGCTCGGGGCCATCGCGATCCAGTTCGTGGCGCCGGACTCGTTCACGATCTTCCTGTCGATCACCCTGCTGGTCGGCGTCGTGATCGGCGGGCTGGCGTCGATTTCGGGAGCTTTCTTCGGCGCCGTGTTCATCCAGTTCATTCCGAACATCGCCGACCAGATCTCGAAGGCCGCACCGTGGGCGATCTACGGCGTGATCCTGATCGCCTTCATGTACGTGATGCCCTCGGGCGTGGCCGGCTTCATCCGGCTTGCTCGTGCCAAGTGGTTCCGCCGGCGGGCGGCTTGACCCGCGACCGTAGACTTTTTCTTTCATTCGATGGAGCGAGACAACATGACAGCACCTCTTCTTCGCATCGTCCGCCGCACCGCGACCCTGGCGATGCTCGGATCGGCCTTGGTTGGCGGCGTCGTCTTCGCGCAGGCCGCGAAGTACGGGCCGGGCGCTTCGGCCACCGAGATCAAGCTCGGACAGACCATGCCCTACAGCGGCCCGGCCTCGGCCTACGGGACGATCGGCAAGGTCGAGCAGGCCTACTTCAAGATGATCAACGAGAACGGCGGCATCAACGGGCGCAAGGTCAACCTGATCAGCCTCGACGATGGCTACAGCCCGCCCAAGGCGGTCGAACAGGTGCGCCGCCTGGTCGAGCAGGACGAGGTGCTGGCCCTGTTCCAGACGCTCGGCACGCCGAGCAACTCGGCGATCCACAAGTACGTCAACGCCAAGAAGGTGCCGCACTTGCTGCTCGCGACCGGCGCGACGAAGTGGGGCGATCCGAAGGACTATCCCTGGACGATGGGCTTCAATCTCAGCTACCAGTCCGAAGGGCAGATCTATGCCAAATGGCTGTTGAAGAACAAGCCGAATGCCAAGGTCGCGATCCTTTACCAGAACGACGACTACGGCAAGGACGTGCTGAAGGGCGTGAAGGACGGGCTCGGCGCGGCCGGCGCCAAGATGATCGTGAAGGAGGCGACCTACGAGGTCACCGACCCGACGATCGATTCGCAGATCCTCACCCTGCAGGGCTCGGGCGCCGACACCTTCATCAACATCACGACGCCGAAGTTCGGCGCGCAGGCGGTTCGCAAGGCCTTCGACTCGGGATGGAAGCCGCTGCAGTTCATCAACAACGTGAGCGCCTCGATCGGCTCGGTGCTGATCCCGGCCGGCATCGAGAAGGCGACCGGCGCGATCACGGTCGCCTACTACAAGGACCAGAACGATCCGCAGTGGAAGGACGATCCGGCGATGCTCGAATGGCGCGCTTTCATGGGTCGTTACTACCGCGAAGGCGACCCCAAGGACCAGAGCAATCTCTACGGTTACCTGGCAGCGCAGATCATGACGCAGATCCTCAAGCAATGCGGCAACGACCTGACGCGCGAGAACGTGATGAAGCAGGCGGCCAACCTGAAGAACTTCAGGCTGCCACTGCTCTTGCCGGGAATGGCGCTCAACACGAGCGCGACCGACTTCTTCCCGGTCGAGCAGGCGCAACTCGAGCGCTTCACGGGAACGCAGTGGCAGCTCTTCGGCGAAGTGATCTCGACCGACGCGCGCTAGTCGCTAGTCGTCTCCGCCAGGGCCTCGCTCTTCGCGGCGGGGCTTGTCATCGTTCTGTCGCAGGAACTTCATAAACTCGGGCCATGACGGAGCCCGCAGAAGGCAAGCCGCGCGGCATGCCGCCGTTGCTCAACCGCGAGGCCGCGATCCTCGAGTTCAATCGCCGCGTCCTCGAGCAGGCGCGGCGCGAGGACGTGCCGCTGCTCGAGCGGCTGCGCTACGTCTGCATCGTGTCGTCGAACCTCGACGAGTTCTTCGAGGTCCGCTTCGCCGACAACCTCGAGGCCTCTCGTCGCCCCGGCACCGGCGTCAGCGCCGCCGACATCGAAGCGCTCGCCGCATCCGTGCACACGCTGATCGACACGCAGTACGCGATCTTCAACGAGGAGGTGATGCCGGCGCTCGAGGCAAGCGGCATCCGTATCGTCAACCACGCCGACCGCAACGATGCCGAGCGGCGCTGGGTCGACCGCTTCTTCGAGGCGCAGGTGCGACCGCTGCTGGTGCCGGTGGGGCTCGATCCGGCGCATCCGTTTCCACAGGTCGCGAACAAGTCACTCAATTTCATCGCCCGGCTCGGTGGCAAGGACGCATTCGGTCGCCGCAACACGGTCGCCATCGTCAAGGTGCCGCGCGTGCTTCCGCGTGTCATGAAGCTGCCCGGCAAGGGCGAGGGTCAGGCCTTCGTGCTGCTCACCAGCGTGATCCGGGCGCACCTCGGTGAGTTGTTTCCGGGGCGCGAGGTCGAGGCGTTTTCGCAGTTCCGCATCACCCGCGACTCCGACCTCGAGGTCGATGTCGACGTCACCAACCTGCGCCAGGCCTTGCGCTCGGGCCTGACCACTCGGCACTTCGGCCAGGCGGTGCGGCTCGAGGTCGTCAACACCTGTCCGGCCGAGCTTTCGGAGTTCTTGCTCAGGCAGTTCAACCTGCCGGACACGGCGCTCTACAAGGTCAACGGGCCGGTCAATCTGGTGCGCATGAACGAGCTCATCGATCTGGCCGACGCGTCGCAACTGCGCTTTCCGCGTTTCGAGCCGGCCTGGCCAGCCAGCCTGCCGCGCCAGCAGTCGATGTTCGATCGCCTGCGTTCCGGTGACCTGTTGCTGCACCAGCCTTTCGAATCGTTCGAGCCGGTCGTGCAGTTCGTGCGCGAGGCGGTGGCCGACCCGGCCGTGCTGGCGATCAAGCAGACGATCTATCGCGCCGGCAGCGAATCGCCGCTGATGGACCTGCTGATCGAGGCGGCGCGGCGCGGCAAGGAAGTGATGGCGGTGGTCGAGTTGCAGGCGCGCTTCGACGAAGAAGCCAACATCAACTGGGCCGAACGGCTCGAAGCGGTCGGCGCGCAGGTCGTCTATGGCGTGGTCGGCCTGAAGACGCACGCCAAGCTGCTGCTCGTGACGCGCCGCGAAGAAGGGCGCCTGAAGCGCTACGCGCACCTCTCTACCGGCAACTACAACCCGAACACGGCGCGCCTCTACACCGACGTCGGCTACTTCACCGCCGACCCGGACCTGACGTCGGATGCCGATGCCGTGTTCCAGCAGCTCGCGAGCCTGGGTCGCACTCGCCCGCTGCGGGCGATGCTGCAGGCGCCTTTCACCCTGCACAAGCAGATGCTGGCGCAGGTCGCGCGGGTGGCCGATGCGGCTGCCGCCGGGCAACCTGCGCGCATCGTCGTCAAGATCAACGCGCTGACCGACGTGCCGCTGATCGAGGCGCTGGTCGCCGCGGCACGCGCTGGCGCCGACATCGACCTGATCGTGCGGGGCGCCTGCATGCTGCCGCCCGGCGTCGCGGGCGCGACCGAGCGGATCCGCGTTCGCGCGATCGTCGGGCGCTTTCTCGAGCATTCGCGCGTCGCCTACTTTCGCTGGGGCCCGGATGACGAGGACGAAGCGCTCTTTCTCTCGAGCGCCGACTGGATGGGACGCAACATGTACGGCCGGATCGAGGTCGCATGGCCGGTGCGCGACGCGAGGCTGCGCCAGCGGGTGATCGACGAGTGCCTCGTCCCTTACCTGATGGATGGGCAGGACGCCTGGACGCTTGCCGCCGACGGCAGCTACAGCCGGGCGGGCACCGGCGGCGAATCGGCGCAGCAGGCGTTGATGCGCCGCTATTCGGAGCAGCGCTGATGGATTTGATTTTCTGGCGCCACGCCGAGGCCATCGAAGTCGAGGGCGAAGACGATCTCGCCCGCGCGCTCACGGCCAAGGGCGAGCGTCATGCCGAGCGCATGGCGGAGTGGCTCAATCGCCGGCTCGCTCATTCGACGCGCATCCTCGCCAGTCCGGCCGTGCGCTGCCAGCAGACGGCAAAGGCGCTGGGCCGCAAGTTCCGCACCGTCGCCGAGCTCGCCCCCGGCGCCAGCCCCGAGGACGTGCTGCGCGCCGCGCGCTGGCCCGACGCGAGCGAGTCGGTGCTCGTGGTCGGCCATCAGCCGACGCTCGGGCTCGCCGCGTCGCTGGCCCTGACTGGCGCCGCACAGGCCTGGTCGATCAAGAAGGCCGCCGTCTGGTGGATCCGGCATCGACCGCGCGACGACGAGAGCCACATCGTCCTGCAGGCGGTTCAGTCGCCCGATTGCCTCTGAGACGCGCAGGCTCTCACACCGGGTGGTGACGGCGACTCAGGCTGGCGCCAGCACCGGATGGAGCAGCCCGGCCTTGGTCCACGCGTCGACTTCCTCGCGCAGCAGATGCAGTGCCCGCGGATGCGATTCGGCCCAGCCCGGCGCCAGCACGATGGTTGTCTGTGCGCCGGTCACGGCAAGACGGATCTCGCCCGGCTCGACGTCGCCGCGCGCATGGCAGACGATGACGGCCAGTCGGAGGCACAACAGGTATTGCGCGAAGAAGGCTTCCTGCAGACGCGGCTCGAGCTTGCGCAATCCGCCGCGCTGGCCGAGCACGAGGTCACCGATGCGGCGCAGCTGGCTCTGCGAAAAGCCCGCGGCATCGACGTGCGCGAGCACGTACGCGCTGTGCCGATGGTGATCGTGGTGCGAGATCATCATGCCGGCTTCATGCAGCGCGGCCGCCCACGAGAGCTCGCGCCGCGCTTCGCTGGTCGCTTTCGGCAGGACGTCGGACAGCAGGGACGAGGCGACGCGTGCGACGCGCGCGGCCTGCTCGATGTCGATCGCGAAGCGGCGCTGTAGCTCGCGCACCGAGGCTTCGCGCAGGTCTTCGCCGCCCGCGGCGGCGCGCCGCTCGCTCGCCTCGCGCGCGTCGAGATCGAAGATCACGCCCTGGCGCAGCGCGCCGCGTGCCGGCAGCAGCTCGGCGATCCCGAAATTGGCCGCCAAGGTGTAGAGCAGCGACAGCCCGCCGGCGATGACGGCGCGCCGGTCGTCCTTGATGCCGGGCAGGTCGAGCTGGTCGGCGCTTCCGGCTTCGAGGCAACGCTCCATCAGCCAGCGCAGTCCTTCGGGCGTGACGCGGCCGTCGCTCACATTGCTCGCCGCGAGCACCTGCGAGACGGCGCCGACGGTGCCCGAGGAGCCGAGCGCCTCGCGCCAATGGCGTGGCGCAAACGGGCCCAGCGCTTCCTCGAGCTCGGCACCCGCGGCAATCTGCGCCTCGCGGAACGCGTTCTCGGTGAAGCGGCCGTCCGGGAAGTACTTCATCGACAGGCTGACGCTGCCGACCTGGAACGATTCGGCCCGGTTCGGCCGGTTGCCGCGTCCGAGGATCATCTCGGTCGAGCGGCCGCCGATGTCGATGACCAGACGCGGCACGGTCGAGGGCTGCAGCCGGGCCACGCCGGCGTAGATCAGGCGCGCTTCCTCGCGACCGGAGATGATCTCGATCGGCCGGCCGAGCACGGTCTGGGCGCGCGCGAGAAAGGCGTCGCGGTTCTTCGCCTCGCGCAAGGTCTGCGTCGCCACCGCGCGCACCTGGCTCGACGCGAAGCCTTCGAGTCGCCGCGCGAAGCGGCTCAGGCAATCGAGTCCGCGCGCGGCGGCCTCTTCGCTCAGGAAGCCGGCGGCGTCCAGGCCGGCACCGAGTCGAACCGTTTCCTTCAGATAGTCGATGCGCCGATAGCGATCGCCGTTCAGCTGGCCGATCTCGAGGCGAAAGCTGTTCGAGCCCATGTCGATCGCCGCAAGCTGGCCGGGCCAGCGCGTGTCGAGGTCCTGGCGCGCGAGGGTGGGCGAGTCCATGCGTCGATTGTCGCGGTTGGCCCCGAAAGCAGTGTGGCGTCGCGATCGGCACGGCTTCCTAGAATGCAGTCCCCCGACCGCTGCCAGGAGCCCGCAATGCTGCGTACCGAACCCGACCCCTTGCCGAAGCGGCAGGGCGCGTCCACTGCGTCAGCAACCACCTTCGCGGCGGCCGCAAAGCCCGTCGGGGCGAACGTGATCACCACCGACACCGATGGGCTCGTGGCGGGCACGATCACGATCGCCGCTGGCGACTTCGAGATGCCCGCTTACCGCGCCATGCCCGCAGGTGGCAAGGCCTTGCCGGTCATCATCGTCGTCTCCGAGATCTTCGGCGTGCACGAGCACATCGCCGACGTGGCGCGCCGCTTCGCCAAGCTCGGCTATCTGGCGATCGCACCCGAGCTGTTCGTGCGCCATGGCGACGCGAAGGCGCCCATGGACATCCCGACCCTGTTCGCGAACATCGTGCTGAAGGCGCCGCATGCGCAGGTCATGAGCGACATCGACGCCTGCGTCGCCTGGGCTGGAGGCCACGGCGGCGATCTTTCAAGGCTCGGCATCACCGGCTTCTGCTGGGGCGGCCTCATCACCTGGCTCTACAGCGCGCACAACCCGGCGTTGAAGGCCGGCGTCGCCTGGTACGGACGCCTCACCGGCGTGAAGAGCGAGCGACAGACCTCGTACCCGATCGACGAGGCCGCAGCGCTGAAGGCGCCGGTGCTCGGCCTCTACGGCGGCGTCGATACGGGCATTCCGCTCGACACGGTCGAGGCGATGAAGCAGGCGCTGGCCAAGGGCAGCGCGCCGGCCCGGCAATCGGAGATCGTCGTCTACCCCGAGGCCAACCACGCCTTCTTCGCCGACTACCGGCCCAACTACGACAAGGCGGCGGCCTCGGACGGCTGGCGGCGCTGCCTCGACTGGCTACGCGGGCACGGCGTGGCATGACGCCGCATCGATCGACAGCCGCATGACGCTCGCCTGGATCGTGCTCGCCACCCTGGCGGGCGGCGTGCTCTCGGTCGCGGTTGCCGCCGGCATCACGCTCGCGGTCTTGTCGCGGATCGTCCAGCACCTGGTGAGCCTGTCGACCGGCGTGCTGCTCGCCACCGCGCTGCTCGACATCCTGCCGGAAGCATTCGAGAGCAAGGCTAGCCCGCAGTCGCTGTTCGCGACCTTGCTCGGCGGCCTGCTGTTCTTCTTCCTGCTCGAGAAGGCCGAGCTCTACCGGCACAGCCACCACCACGAAGGCGACGAGCACCACCACCATCACGGCTTCGACCGCCAGCAGGCCGGCCGCGGCGGCTGGAGCGTGATCCTCGGCGACAGCATCCACAACTTCTGCGACGGCATCATCATCGCCGCCGCTTTCCTGGCCGACACGCGGGTCGGCGTGATCACTTCGCTGGCGATCATCGCCCACGAGATTCCGCAAGAGGTCGGTGACTACATCGTGCTGCTCAACGCCGGTTTCTCACGTGGACGGGCGCTGTTCTTCAACGCGGTGTCCGGGTTTGCGGCCGTGGTCGGCGGCGTTATCGGCTACTTCATCGTCGGACCGTGGCAGTCGGCGTTTCCGTTCCTGCTTGTCATTGCATCGAGCAGCTTCATCTATGTCGCGGTCGCCGATCTGATTCCGCAACTGCAGCATCGGCTCACGCTGAAGGAAACCGCCGCGCAGCTGCTCTGGCTGGTGGCAGGCATCGGCATCGTCGTGGCTGCGACATCGCAGATGCCCGCGGGACCCTGAGGTCAGCGCACGACCAAGACCGGGATCTTCGTGTGCTTGAGCACGTCCTGCGTCTCGCTGCCGAGAAACAGCGTGGCCAGGCCGCTGCGACCGTGCGAGCCCATGACGAGCAGGTCGCAGCCTTTCTTGCCGGCGTATTCGACGATCGCTTCCCACGGCTGCAGGCCTTCGATCGTCTCGGCATGGCAGACGACGCCGGCCGCATCGCAGGCGTCGATCACCGCGCGCACGTTGCGCGCCGCGGCACGCTCTTGCGCGTCGAAGAAATCCTGGGGCGGTGTCGGCTGCATTTCGGCGACCGCACCATAGGGGAAAGGCTCCTTCACGCAGAGCGTGTGGATTTCAGCGCCGAGTGCCTTGGCCAGGCCGATGGCCGAGGCGATGGCGCGCCCCGTGATCTCGGAACCGTCGGTAGGAACGAGGATTCGCTGGTACATGGCTGGGCTCCTTGAGGCTGGATCGAGATCTTCGCACCGCCGCGCCGCGCCGGATTGCGCACCGTCAATCAGCCGCGGGCAATCGGCCGTCCCGGGTCGGACGACCATTCGCTCCACGAGCCCGGATAGAGCACGGAGCCGACGAGCCCGGCGTGCTCCATGGCGAGCAGGTTGTGGCAGGCGGTGACGCCCGAGCCGCAGGAATGGACCACCTCGGCTGTGGCGCGTCCACCGAGTGCGGATTCGAACTCGCGCCTCAGCTCTTCGGCCGGCTTGAATCGGCCGCTCGGCGCGAGGTTGGCGCCATGAAAGCGGTTGAGCGCACCGGGGATGCGTCCGGCGATCGGATCGATGGGCTCCTTTTCGCCGCGAAAGCGCTCGCCCGAGCGCGCATCGAGAACCATCGACCGGCCGATCCGACGCGCCAGCTCGACCGCGTCGACGCTGGCGACCAGCGGCGATCGATCGGGGTAGGGCTGCGCTGGCGTCGCCACGACCGGAGCCGTCGAGACTTCACCGCCGGCCGCGACCCAGGCGGCGAAGCCACCGTCGAGGACCGCGACCTGCCCATGGCCGAGCCATTTCAGCATCCACCACAGTCGAGCCGCATACGCGCCGCCCTGCCGGTCGAGGGCGACCACGTGCGTGGCGGGCGTGATGCCGAGCCGGCCGAGCGTCTGCGCGAAGGCGGCCCGCTCCGGAAGCGGATGGCGGCCGTTCGTTCCCGTCTTTGCGGCGCTCAGGTCGCGGTCGAGATGAACGTAGAGCGAGCCCGGGACGTGGCCCGCCGCGTAGTTTCGTTCGCCGGAGGCAGTGTCTGCGAGGTCGAAGCCGGCGTCGAGCACGAGCGGCTTCGCCTCGCTCGAGAGAAGGCGCCGCAATTCTTCGGCGGCAACGAGCGGGTCTGAAGCGAGGGTCGTGGTCATACGGTGTTTGGCGGATCGGCGATGGCTGCGATGCCGGGGCTTCGGCTGCGCAGCAGTGTCGCCGACAGGCCGGCGACCGCGATCAACAGCATGCCTGCGATTGCCATCGGCGTCACGCGGTCGCCGAACAGGAGCACGCCGTAGGCGAACGACCAGGCGATGCCGAGATATTGCAGGCTGGCGTTGACAAGGGTTCGGCCGGTCGAATAGGCGCGCGTCATCATGAGCTGCGCCAGCGTCGCCAGCACGCCCACCGCGAGCAGCAGGCCGGCGCCACGCCAGGTGTGGGCGTGCATTCCTGTCCAGAGCAGGCTGAGGGCTCCGGCGCCGACGCCGCCCACCGAGAACCAGAAGACGATCCGGTATTCCGGCTCGCCGATCCGCCCGAGCGCAGTCACCTGGAGGTAGGCGGTGGCGGCGATCACGCCCGAGAGCAGGCCCATGAGGCCATGCCACAACTGCTGCTCGTCGATGGTCGGCCGCAGGATCAGGGCGACGCCGGCGAAGCCGACCAGCAACGTGGCGATCAATCGACCGTCGACACGCGAAGTGCCGAGAGCGATCGCGCCACCCAGCAAGAACAGCGCCATCCAGACCGAAGACATGTAGTTGAGCGTCATCGCCGTGGCGAGCGGCAGGTTGCCGATCGCGTAGAACCACAGGCAAAGCGACACGACGCCGGAAAGGCTGCGCCAGAAGTGCATCGCCGGCACCCGCGTCGCGACCGTGCCGCCTTTCCATCGGGCGAAGGCCAGCATCATCAGCGCGCCGGTCAGGCCGCGGTAGAACACGATCTCTCCCGACGGGTATTCGGCCGAGGCGAGCTTGACGCAGACGCCCATCGTCGCGAACAGGAGCGTGGCGCAGACGATCAGCCAGGCGGGAGACATCGGACGATGTTTCGTGCGGTCATTCCGGGCGAGTCGAAGGGACTCGACGGGCGCGGACCCCTGCACCGGCTTCAGGACGAAGCAAGCGCCCTTCCCATCGAGCGCCGATACCACTCGTGGAAGTGCTGCATGCCGTCTTCCATCGGGCTCTGGTACGGGCCGGCGTCGTCGTCGCCACGCTCGAAAAGGGCGCGTCGGCCGGCGTCCATGCGCAGCGCGATCTCGTCGTCCTCGGCACAGGTCTCCCAGTACGCCGCCTGCTCGGCCTCGACGAACTCGCGCTCGAAGGCGTGAATCTCCTCGGGGTAGAAGAACTCGACGACGTTGAGCGTCTTGTCCGGCCCCTTGGGCAGCAGCGTCGAGACCACCAGCACGTGCGGATACCACTCGACCATCACCGCCGGGTAGTAGGTCAGCCAGATCGCGCCGTGCCTGGGCACCGGGTCGGCGTAGCGACCCTGGCGATAGGCCAGCACCGCGTCGTGCCACTTGCGGTAGGCCGCCGATCCTGGCTTGGCCAGCTCGTTCTTGGGGCCGACCGTCTGCACCGAATGATGGGCGCCGAACTCCCAGCGCAGGTCTTCGCAGGTGACGAACTGGCCGAGCCCGGGGTGAAACGGGGCGACGTGATAGTCCTCGAGGTAGACCTCGATGAAGGTCTTCCAGTTGTAGTTGCATTCGTGCA
>JBDTNU010000017.1:0-24640 GCA_039933535.1 Caldimonas sp.
CATGGCCTGGGGCATGGGCGGCTGGCTGCTGTTTCCGTTCCTGCAGAAGATCGGCACGGGCGCGACGCAGGCGCTCAAGCAACGTGTCGCCGCCGAGCTGAAGACGACCTTCGCGAGCCACTATTCGCACCGCGTCTCGCTCGCCGAAGCGCTGAAGCTCGACACCATCGCGATCTACAACAAACGCGCCACCGGCGAGAAGTTCCTGATCGAGCCGGCGCGCTGAGGCGCCCATGAAGCCGAGCGTCCGGTTCGACGGCGTGACGGAGGAAGGCGAGGCCTTCTTCCAGCGATACGTGCGCGCCGCGACCGCCCTGCACGAGGCCGGCCTCGGCGTCGGCGAGGTCGTCGCCGTGATGCTCCGCAACGAGCCCGTGATGCTCGAGGTGATGATGGCCGCGCGCTGGTTGGGCGCGCGCTGGTGCCCGATCAACTGGCACTTCAAGGCAGCCGAGGTGCGCCACATCCTCGTCGACAGCCAGGCGAAGCTCCTGGTCGTGCATGCCGATCTGCTCGCGCAGATCTCGGGCGCGATCCCCGACGGAGTCCGGGTCTTCGCCGTCACGCCGCACGCGCACACGCGGCGCGCCCACGCGCTGCCCGAGGGATCGCTCGAGCTCGGGCCGGACGTCGAAGACTGGGAGGGTTTTCGGGATTCGGCGCGCGGCCCCGAAGCCGCGCAGCAGGTACCAGGCTCGGCGATGGTCTACACCTCGGGCACGACGGGACTGCCGAAGGGCATCCGGCGCCAGCCGCCGACGCCCGGGCAGCTTGCCCTCATCGCCGAGCGGAGCCGCATCGTGCTCGGCCTCGCGCCTTCGATGCGGGCGCTCCTCGCCGCGCCGCTCTACCACTCGGCGCCGGGCGCCTACGCCGTGCAGGCGTCGCTGGTCGACGCGCACATCGTCATCGAGCCGCGCTTCGATGCGCTGCGCACGCTGCAGCTCATCGAGTCGGAACGGATATCGCACCTCTACCTGGTGCCGACGATGTACGTGCGCTTGCTGCGCCTTGCCGAAGAAGAGCGGCGCCGCTTCGACCTGAGCTCGGTGACGTTCGTCGCCTCGACCGGCTCGCCCTGCGCCGCCGACGTCAAGCGGCAGATGATCGACTGGTGGGGCCCGGTGTTCCACGAAACCTACGCCGCCAGCGAGCTCGGCTGGATCTCGCACATCGACAGCCACGAGTCGCTTCAGCGACCCGGCTCCGCGGGCCGGGCGATTCCGGGCGTGCAGCTGAAGGTGCTGTCGGCCGAAGGGCAGGACGTTCCGAGCGGGACCGTCGGACTGCTGCACGCCCGCGACCCTGCCGTCCCTGATTTCACCTACGCGAACAACGACGGTGCACGGCGCCAGCTCGAGCGCGACGGCCTCTGGACACTGGGCGACATGGGCTACCTCGATGCCGAGGGCTACCTCTACGTCGTCGACCGCAAGTCGGACATGGTGATCTCGGGTGGCGCCAACATCTATCCGGCCGAGATCGAGGCGGTGCTGATCGCGATGCCCGGCGTGGCCGACTGCGCCGTGTTCGGCATTCCCGACGCCGAATTCGGCGAAGGGCTGGCGGCGGCGTTGCAGCTTGTCGATGGCGCCGAGCTCGATGCCGCGCAGGTGCGCGAGTTCCTGCGCGCGCGCATCGCCGACTTCAAGGTACCGCGTGTCGTCACCTTCCACGACGAACTGCCGCGCGAAGACACGGGCAAGATCTTCAAGCGCCGGCTGCGCGATCCTTACTGGGTCGACCGGGAACGCCGCATCTAGCGACCGCCGTCAGGCCGGATAGCCCGTGATCGCGCGGATGCGGCGATAGAGCGGTTCGAGCCGCTTGTAGAGCGGCCGGTAGACGTCGTTGTAGAGCGCGTCGTAGGTCCGCACCGCCGCGGGCTGGGGCTCGAAGCGCTTGCCGGGCCGCGCCATCGCGCGAACCGCGCTCGGCACGTCGGGGTACCAGCCGAGCCCGGTCGCCGCGAGCATCGCAGCGCCGAGCGACGAAGCCTCGGCCACTTGCGGCCGCTCCGCCGCAAGGCCGAACACGTCGGCGGCGATCTGCATCGCACCGTCGCTTTGCGCACCGCCGCCGGAGATCACGAGGCGCACGATCTTGCGCTTGATGCGCGCCTCGATCAGCTCGCGTCCTGCGCGCAGGCCGTAGGCGAGCCCTTCGATCATCGCCCGGTACACGTGCGCCCGCGTGTGCACGTCGCCGAAGCCGATGATCGCGCCCTTGGCTTCCGGGCCCGGGTCGCGCAGGCCCGGTGACCAGTAGGGCTGCAGCGTCAGGCCCATCGAGCCGGCCGGCACCGAGGCGATCAATTCGTCGAACAACGATTCGGCGCTGACGCCGCGCTCGGCCGCGAGCGCGCGCTCGCGATGCGCGAACTCGTTCTTGAACCAGCTCACCAGCCAGAAGCCGCGCTGGATGTGGATCTCGGTGTTGAAGGCACCGGGCAACGCCGCCGGATAGGCCGGCAGCAGGCGCTGCACCTCGAGGTACTTCGGCTGCGTCGTGTTGATGGTGGCCGCGGTGCCGAACGAAAGGTGTGCGGTGTCGGGCTCGAGCGCGCCGCAGCCGAGCACCTCGCAGGCCTTGTCGGCAGCAGCGGCGATGACCGACACGCCCCCGGGCAGGCCCAGCTCGGCGGCCGCGGCGTCGGTCAAGGTACCGAGTCGCGACGCTGGCGGCACGAGCCTGGGCAGTTGCGCGCTGCGGATCGCGAGCGCCTTCCAGTGCCACTCGCTGTTTCGTGCCCATTGCTGGCGCTTGTAGTCGAAAGGCATGTAGCCGACCTGGCAGCCGGCCGAATCGACCCACTCGCCGACCAGTCGATGCGTGAGCCAGCCCGACAGCAGCGTGTAGCGCTCGGTCTTCTGCCAGATCGCGGGCTCGTGTTGCGCCAGCCAGTTGCATTCGGCCTGGCGCTGCAGGCCGCGCATCAACTCGCCGGCGCCGGCGATGCCGAACAAGGTGTTCCAGAACGCGCCCATCGCGGGCGGCTCGGAGCACAGGCGCTGGTCGGGCCAGACGATCGCAGGCCTGAGCGGCGTGCCGTCTTCGCGAGCGCACACGACGGTGCCTCGCTGCGTCGTCAGCGACAGGCCGGCGATGCGATCCGGCTGCACGCTGCCCTGCTGCCAGAGCCCCTTGCAACTCTCGACCATCGATCGCCAGTACGAGAGCGCGTCCTTCTCGGCCCAGCCCGGCTGCGGTGCATCGAAGGGCGGTTCGAACAGTACTTGCGAGCGCGCCAGCATGGCGCCCGCGCGGTCGAAGACGAGCGCGCGCACGCTCTGGGTGCCGACGTCGATGGCGAGCAGGAGATCGGCGGTCATGGCCGGCGATTGTCGGCCGGCGGTGCGTGGCGCAAGACCCAGTTTTCCCGGTAGCGCCGCGACTCGTCGGCCCAGCGCGCGGCATCCCAGCCCAGGTCCTCGCGGCACGTCGCTTCGAGCTTCGGCAACAGTGACAGCGCGCCGCCGGCTGCGACCAGGCCGAGGCGGGTGCGACGCATGAGCAGGTCGTCGAGGTGGCGCACCTGCTCATGCTGCATCGACCAGCGCAGCTCGGCGAGCGTGTAGGGTGTGTCGAGCAAAGGCTCGTGCTCGCCAACAGGCCGTGCCGCGACCCAGGCGGCACCTTGCGCACCGAGCCGACCCTGCAGGCGCGTAGCCACCGGTGTCGTTGTCGATGCCGCTTTCGGCGCGGCCATCCGCAGGCCCTGCCGCTCGACTTCGCGCAGCACCTCGAGCGCGGTTGCGCGATGCGTCGTCAGCTTGCCGCCCGTGATGCCGACCAGCCCGGGCCGCGACCAGAGCGCCGAATCGCGCCCCATCGCCGAAGGCGGCATGTTCTCTTCGCCGGGCGGCACGACGATCGCGCGCAGGCCGGCGTAGGTCGAGAGCGCCATCGATGCATCGAGCGCCAGGCGCGGGAACGGCACGCGCAGGGCCTCGACGAGGTACGCGGCCTCGTCGGGCGAGATCGTCGGCGTCACGTCAGCCACCGGATGATCGACGTCGGTCGTGCCGACGACGATCGCGCCTTCCCACATATGCGCGAACACGGGCCGCCGGTCGCGCGGATGCAGCCACGCGAGCCCGCCGCGCAGCGGCAGCAGCGAGCGCGCGAAGACGAGGTGGCTGCCGCGCAGCGGGCGCAGCAGTGGCGCGCCCGGCGCCGCACCCGCCCAGACGCCGGCGGCATGCACGGTGGCGGCGGCGCTCACGTCGCGTCGCTCGCCGTCGATGCGGTCTTCGAGCTGTGCGCCGACGACACGCCCGCCTTCTTCGGCGAGCGTCGCGTCCACATGGTTGAGCGCGTGCGCGCCGAGCGCGACCGCGTCGAAGACGAGCCGCAACACCAGCCGCGCATCGTCGACGACGCCGTCGCGATAGGCGATCGTTGCCCGCAGCTTCTCGCGCGCCAGCATCGGTTCGAGCGCCGCCACCTCCTTTGCGCCGACGCGGCGTGAGGTGCGCCGGCCGGCCATCAGGTCCGCGATCCAGAACCCCGCGGTCAATGCCGCGGGACCGGGACGGTCGCCTTCGAACACCGGCATCAGGAACATCTGCGGCTCGACCAGCCCCGGCCGCTCGACCAGCAGGCGTTCGCGCTCGCGCACCGACTCGAGCGTCATGCGCCACTGGCCCGACTTCAGATAGCGCAGCCCGCCGTGGATCAGCTTCGAGGACCAAGACGAAGTGCCGCTGGCGAAATCGCCGCGATCGACCAGCAGCGCCTTCAGGCCGCGCTGGCTCGCCGCATGAAGCACGGCGGCGCCCGTGACGCCGCCACCGATGATGAGCAGGTCGTAGTGCGCGTCGACCTTCACGCGGCGAACAACTTGCCGGGGTTCATCATTCCGGTCGGATCGAGCTCGCGCGCCGAGGCGCGCAGCAGGGCCATGCCGAGCTCGCCCTTCTCGGCCGGGAGCCAGGGCATGTGATCGATGCCGACGCCGTGCTGGTGGCTGATCGTTCCACTGCCGGCGACGACCGCTTGCGAGGCCGCGGTCTTGATCCCGAGCCAGCGCGCGAGATTCGCGTCGGGATCGGCGGCGAGCCGATACACGAAGGTCGTGTAGACGCTGCAACCCTGCCGATAGACATGCGAAAGATGGGTGAACACATGGACGCGCTCGCCCTCGGCGGCAAGCGACGCGCGGCCTGCGCCTTCGATCGCGGCCAGCATCGCGCCGGCCCCGCTCCACGGCACGCAGGTCTCGACCGTCTCGACGGCGATGCCGGCGTCCCACAGGCCGTTGCGCAGGTAGGGGCCGCGAAACCGGTTCTTCGCCCAGGCGCGGCCGATGGCCGTGCCGACGGCCACGCCGCGATGGCGACGCGCGATATCGCTCAAGTCCGCGCGCGCATGCCGCGCCTCGCGCTCGCTGCCGGTCACGCCCGCGAGCAGCATGCAGGCACCCTCGCCCACGCCACGAAAGCGCAGGTAGCGCGCGAGCCACGTCAGCGCTCCTTCGTGGCCCTCGACGAGCGCAAGCTGGGTCTCGGTCTCGGCCTGGTTCGAGTACCGCAGCATCGACAGCGCGACGCTGGCCTGTGCGAGCTCGCGCACCGCCTCGAAGCCCGTGCGCCAGTCCGGAAAGAAGATCGCGTGGAACTTCTCGTACGCGGCGCGCGGCCGCACGCGCAAGGTCACGTCGGTGAGCAAGCCGAGCCGGCCTTCGCTGCCCAGCACCGCCTCGCGCAGATCGGGCCCGGCGCTCGACGCCGGCAACCCGCCCACCTTCAGGTCGCCGCTCGGCGTCGCCAGCCGGCCGCCATGAAACAGCTGCTCGATGCGGCCGTAGCGCAGCGACTGCTGCCCCGACGATCGGGTCACCACCCAGCCGCCCGCGGTCGAGAGCTCGAACGATTGCGGATAGTGGCCGAGGGTCAGGTTCTGCGTCGCCAGCGCAGCTTCGATCGCCGGGCCCGGCGTGCCGGCGCCGAATTTCGCGGTCAGGTTGACGAGGTCCAGTGCTTGCAGCGAGGCCAGTTTTTCGAGCGACACGTTCACGACCGGACGATCGCCTTCGGGCACGCGCAAGTGGCCGACCACGCTGGTTCCGCCGCCGTAGGGAATGACGATCGCGCCGACGCGACGCGCCTCTTCGAGCGCAGCCGCCGCTTCGTCGTGCGACGCAGGAAACGCGACGCCATCGGCGCAGCAGCCGACGCGCCCGCTGCGCATCGCGATCCAGTCGGGCGTGCTCTGGCCGAAAGCGTGATCGAGTCGCGTCGCGGCATCGGTCGCGAAGAGCGTCGACGCGGGCAGGCGACTGACGCCGACCGCTCGCAGCGCGGCCTCGCGCGTGGCACTTTGCGCCGGTGCCGCTGCGCCGATGCGCTCGGTGATGAAGCCGTGCGCTCGCGCGCTCAGCGGATGGTCTTCGGTCTCGCCGCCCCAACCGTTCCAGCGCTTGCCCACCTGCTTGCCTCCCGCCTGCAAGGCAGTATAGGCAGCGGCTTCGCGCGTCAGCGCCTGGGCGAGGAGGGCCAGTCGGTGTGGCCGGTGGCCGGATCGACCTGCTTTGCGCGCATGCGCCACGCGCTGCAGCGGAACGTGCCGACGCCGAAGACGTGTTCGACGAGCGAGCCGTCGGCACGGACGATCGTGCCGTCGGCGCAGACCATCACGCCGCCCTCCTGCTGCGCGGCGGCGAGCTCCGCGGGAATGCGCCCGTTGTCGCTCATGAGGCTGGTGCCCCACAAGGCCGCCAACAGCAGCAGCGTCAGGCACACCGCGAACACGACGAGTCGCGTCTTGCCGGCGTGCGGGGTGTGGGTCATCGCATCATCTTAGGGTGCGCCAGCGCACCTTGTCCGCGTCGCGTACGACCGGCGCCAGCGAGGCGTGATCTAGTGGGCAATGTCCGGCTGCGACGCCGGCAAGCGCACGACCGCCGCGTCGACGATGTCGTGCTCACTCGCGCCCGCCGGCAGCTCGGCGACGATGGCCGCGTCGCGAACCACGAGGATGCGATGGCAGAGCGCGAGCAGCTCCTTCAGGTCCGACGAGACCAGGACGATGGTCACGCCTTCGCGCGACAAGGTGTCGATCAGCGCATAGATCTCTTCACGCGCGCCGACGTCGACGCCGCGGGTCGGCTCGTCGCAGATCAGGAGCAGCGGCCGGGCCAGCAAGGCGCGGCCGAACAGCACTTTCTGCTGGTTGCCGCCGCTGAGCGAGCGCACTGGCATCTGCAGCGACGCCGCCACCAGCTTCATCCGCTCGAGCACCGGCTCGACGCGCCGCCGCTCTTGCCGGCCGTCGACGAAGCCGAGCCGCGACAAGCCCTTCAGCGTCGCCGCGCTCGTGTTGCGCAGCACCGAGAGACTGGCGAACAGGCCGTCGCGCTTGCGGTCTTCGGTCAGGTAGACGATGCCGCGCGCGACGGCCTGCACGGCCGAGCGGACGGTGAAGCGCTGCTCGCCGATCCGGAAGTCGACGGCCACGCCTTCTTCGAGCCCGGCAAGCCGCCGCGCCAGCCGAGTACGCCCGGTGCCGACCAGTCCGCCGAGGCCGACGATCTCGCCACGCTCCAGCTGCAGGTCGCAAGGCGACGGCCGCGTGTGCACCGTGATCGCCAGCGGTGGTGCGCCGCTCGGCTCGAAGCGCGCGGCGCGGCTCCGGTCATCGACATCGTGGCCCACCATGTGGCGCACGAGGTCGGCGCGCGTCACGTCGGCGGTGGCGGCGTCGAACACGCGCCGACCGTTGCGCAGCACGGTCACGTGGTCGGCGATCTCGAACACCTCGTCGAGGCGATGCGACACGAACAGCACCAGCAGGCCGCGCCGCTTCAGCTCGGCAACGGTGTCGAACAGGCGACGGCGCTCCTCGGCCGAAAGCACCGCGGTCGGCTCGTCGAGCGTGAGGATGCGCGCCGACGACGAGAGCGCGCGGGCGATCTCGACGAGCTGTCGCGCCGCGACGCTGAGCGTGCCGGCGACGCTGTCCGGATCGAGCGGCAGGCGAAACTCCTCGAGCAGATACGCCGTGCGCTCGCGCAGCGCGCGCCGGTCGAGCAACCGCCAACGCGTGCGCGGCTCGCGGCCGAGCCAGATGTTCTCGGCAACGGTCAGCTCGGGCAGCACCGCGAGCTCCTGGTAGACCGCGGCCACGCCGGCCGCGCGCGCCTCGGCCGGCGACGCGAAGCGCACCGGCCGGCCCTCGATCAGGATCTCGCCGGTGCTCGGCGCGAACACGCCGGCCAGCAGGTTCATCAGCGTCGACTTGCCGGCGCCGTTGGCGCCGGTCAGCGCGTGGACTTCGCCGCGGCCGGCGACGAAGTCGACCGCTTCGAGCGCCGTCACGGCGCCGAAGCGTTTGCCGAGGCCGCGACCTTCGAGCAGCGGCGGAGCCGTCAAGCGAAGACGTTCACTTCGGCTTGAACTGCTCGGGCAGCTTGCTCGCCCACCAGTCGTCGGGCTTGCCCGGCTCGGCGTACTTGGCCGCGTCTTTCGGCGCGATGTATTCGGAAGGGATGATCAGGCCGCGCGGCACCGGTTCGCCATTGAGGATCTTCAGGCCGAGCTTGGTCGCTTCCTGGCCGGCGCGGGTCGGGAAGGTGACCGCACCGCCCTTCTGGTTCTTCACCACCCACTTCATCCAGCCGTTGTACTCGTCGCCGGGCGACATCGTCAGGCCCTTCATGCGGCCGGCGTCCTCGAACGCTTCGGCGACGCCCATCGACATCTGGCCGGCGGGCGAGAACACGCCGTCGATCCTGGGGTAGCGCTGCAGCAGGTTCTCGCTGATCTGCTTGGCCTTGGCGCGGTTCCAGTCGCCATACTCGGCGGAGAGCAGCTCGACGTTCGGATAGTCCTTGAGCACCGTCTTCAGCGCCGCGAGCTGGTCGACCGCAGCAGTGGTGCCGGCGATCGGCAGCATCGCGAAGATCTTGCCCTTGCCGCCCAGGTCCTTCATGAAGTGGCGCGCGCCTTCCTCGCCGAGCGCCCACTGGTCGATGAAGGCGTTCGACACCGTGCCCGCCGAGTAGCTGAAGCCGCCGCCAGCATTGACGGTCGGGATGCCCTTGGCCACGGCCTTCTCGAGCGCCGGCTGGATCGCCTTCTCGTCGACCGGCCAGTAGATGATGAGGCTGACGTTCTTGGCGATCAGGTCTTCGATGTCAGCCACTTGCTTGGCGGGGTTGAACGCGGCGTCGGTGACGATGACGTCCTTCACGTCCTTGTGCAGCGAGGCCTCGTAGCGGATGTGCTGCAGGCAGAACACGACCCAGGAATTGCTCATGTAGCCGGCGGCCACGCCGATCGTGTACGGCCCTGGCTTCTTGAACTTCTTGGTATCGACGACCTCGGCCATCTGCTTTTTCTGCAGCGCGCGATCGGTCTGCGCGTTCGCCATGACAGGCGCGAGCGACGCGGCAAGGCCGGCACCGACCAGCGCCGCGCCGACCAGCGCTCTCGACAGGGACAGGAATCTCATTTCGATCTCCTCGGGTGAAAGACAGACATTCGAATGCGTCGACGTTCAGCGGTCCCGGCCGAAGCGGGAATAGGCCGCCGAGGCCACGATGATGATCGCCCCCTTCAGCACCAGTTGAAGGTTGTAGTTGAAGCCAAGGATGTTGACGAGATTGAAGGCGATGAACAAGACGAGCGTACCCGCGACGGTACCCACGACCGTGCCGCGGCCGCCGCTGAACACGGTGCCGCCGAGGACGATGGCGGCAAGCGCATCGAACTCGAAGCCACGGCCGGTGAAGGTGCTCGAGACGCCCGAGCGCGCCAGCACGGCGATGCCGCCGAGCGCCGCGAACAGGCCCGAGATCACGTAGCACGCGAACGTGACCGACGCCACCGGCAGGCCGGCGAGGCGCGCCGCCTCGCGGTTGCTGCCGATCAGGTAGATCTGCCGGCCGAACCGGGTCGTGCGCAGCAGCCACTCGACCAGGGCCGCGAGCAGCAACAGCGTCAGCGCCAGCACCGGCAGCACGTCGCCGATGCGGTGGTTGAAGAACTCGCGAAAGTCCGGCGCGACCATGCCGCGCGCGGTGCCGCCCGAGAAGATCTGGTTCAGGCCGTAGATCGCCAGCGCCGTGCCGAGGGTCAGGATGAACGACGACGACCGGTTGAACACGATCAGAAGTCCGTTGACCGCGCCGAACGCGGCGCCGCTCAGGAGCGTGAGCGCCAGGGCGAGCGGCACGTTGCGCGCCTCACCCGCCATCAGCACGGCGCAGAGCACGGCCGAGAACGAGATGATCGCGCCGATCGAAAGGTCGATGCAGCCGAGGATCATCACCAGCGTCGTGCCGATCGCGGCGATGCCGACCGGCGCCGCTTGGCGCAGGATGTTGCCGACGTAGACCGGCTCGAGAAACGCGTCGGACAACGCGATCGCGACGCCGTACAGGATCGCCAGCACGCACAGGATCGCCCAGCGCGAGAGGATCTCGCCCGCCGAGGTCCAGCCGGAGCGGGCCGCGACGCTCATCGGCCCCCCGCACCCGGCGTGACCGCGGCAGGCAGCGGCCGCGCCGCGGGAGTCGACCGGGCCCGCGTCGCGATGATCGCGACAACCACGATCACTCCCTTGGCAAAGGTCTGCACGAAGGCCGACACCTCGAGCAGGTTGAGCACGTTCGAAATCACGCCGAGGAGCAGCACTGCGGCCACCGTGCCCGCGATCGTGCCGCGCCCGCCCGCGAGCGAGGCGCCGCCGAGAACCGCCGCGACGATCACATCGAGCTCGACGCCTCGTCCCGCATTCGGGTAGCCGGTGCCGAGCCGGCCGGCGACGAGAAGGCCGGCGAGCACGGCGCCCACGCCCGAGAGCACGAAGGCGAGCATGCGGACCCGCGCGACGTCGACGCCGGCGCGGCGCGCGCTTTCCGCGTCGCCGCCGGTGGCGAGCAGGCGCAGGCCGAAGCGCGTGTGCCTGAGCAGCAGGTGCGCGAGCAGCGCGACCAGCAGCAGCACCAGACCGGCGACGGGCAATCCGAGCAGCCGGCCGTTGGCCAGCCAGACAAGCTCGACCGGCGCCTGACCGACGCTCTGGTCGGTGTAGGCGAAGATCAGTCCCTGCAGGATGCTGAGGGTGCCGAAGGTCAGGATAAGCGGCTCGATCCTCAAGCGGTTGACGAGCGTGCCGTGCACGACGCCGACCGCGACGCCCATCGCCACCATCGCCGCGAACACCGGCAGCAGAAGCTCGGAGCGGCCCTCGGCCAGCGCGCAGCTCAACACCACGGAGAGGCCGAGTAGCTGGCCGACCGAAAGATCGATCAGGCCGCCGGCGATGACGAAGGTCTGGCCGATCGCGACCAGCCCGAGCGCGGCCGACTGTGTGACCACGTTCGACAGGTTGTTCGCCGTACCGAAGCCGGGCACGAAGGCAAGCGCGGCGACCACGGCGACGGCCAGCAGGCCGTAGATGCCGGCGCGGTGCGCCAGCGATCCGAAGGACCCGGCCGGACCGGCCGCCCGAGCCATCAATCGAGCAGGCGAATCACCGCCTTGCTGTCCTCGACCCAGCCGAACTTGCTCGCGAAGTTCTTGAGCGTGGCGGCATGCAGCTGGGGGTCGAAGGACGAGACGGCGTCGCGAACCATGGTCGTTCGAAAGCCGTGGTGAAAGGCCTGGCGCGCGGTCTCCTCGACGCAGATCTGCGTGACCGTGCCGGTGACCACGACCGACTCCACGCCGAGTCCGCGCAGCGTCGGCTCGAGCTGGGTCGCGTGGAACGCGCCGTAGTTGTACTTCTCGACCTGGAACTCGCCAGGCAGCGGCGCGAGCTCGTCGATCACGTCGGTGCACTCCTGCTCGCGGCCGACGTCGGGATAGAAGCGCTTGTGCCCCTTCCAGCAGCACTTGGTGGGCGGCAGCGCCTGCGGCGACCACTCCCAGAGCAGCACCGGCGCCGGGAAGGTGATGAACCTGGTGTAGACCACCGGCAGACCACGGGCTCGGAAGAACTTCAGCAGCGCCTGGTTGGCCGGGATCGTGGCGCGCGCGTCGACCACTTCGAGCGCCGCGCCGACGCGCACGAAATCGTTCTGCATGTCGACGATCAGTAGCGCCGGACGGCGAACGCGGTCGTGCGGTTCGATCATGGGGAAGTCCTCGTTCGAAGGCGAATCGGCCGGTCGGGCCGAAGCTCGGATCAGTGTATTTCAAGCCAGTCGCGAAGCTTCGCGTAGACATCGGCGCGGTCGAGCAGGTCCCAGTGATTGGCCGACGTGACGACCAGGCGGCGACTCTTCGGCACCTTCAACGACATCGCCGCAACGGGATGATCGCCCAGCGCACTGGCCAGCGGGACGAGGCCGTCGCCGAGTCCACCGCTGACCTTGGCGCTCTTGGTCGCGGCGACGACGTAGCTCCGCACGCCACGTGGCAGCGGCGACGGCACGCGGTCGTCGCGCTTTTGCGCGTGACGCTCGCGATGCTGCCGGTCGGCGTCTTGCACGTTGCCGAAGCGCAGGTCGGTGATGCCCGCGCTGCGCGCCTTGCTCAGGCGCGCAAACGGAGCGACGTAGGGGCTGAGGCCGAGAAACACGTCGAGGCGCCGGCCGCCGCGTTCAAGAGGCGCGCCATGGTGAGGTGTGCCGAGCAACACGAGCTTCTTCAGCAACGCCAGCCACGGCCGCCCTGCGCCCACGAGGCAGGCACTGCGCGCAACCAGGCCGCCCATGCTGTGGCCGACGATGACGAGCTCTTGCACCGGCACCGGCCAGGTCGCGACCAGACGCTCGAGCAAGGCAGCGAATTCGCGGCCGTTCTCGAAGACGTGGCGGCCGCTGTCGTAGTGGAGATAGACCGGCGTGAAGCCCAGGTCGCGGGCCAGCGCCTGACCGTGGTCGTGGCCGTTGCGCTGCCATTGAAGGTCGTTCATCGCCAGGCCGTGGACGAGAACGAGCAGCTTGCCCGTCGGCGCTTCCAGCGCCGCCTCGTAAGGGTGGCCGCCGATGCGCAGCGACATCGGGATCGCGAGCGGATTGCCGGTGGCGGCGAGGTGGTCGCCCCAGACTCCGTTCAACGCCGCGATGAACGCCTCGCGGCGCGGCGACGGGTTGCCGGGAGCGCGCGGCACTGCCGCCAGCACCACGTCGAGGCCCTTGCCGACGACGCGCGTCGTGCCTCGCACGACGCCATAGACGAAGCCCGTGACACCCGAGGTCTTGCCGACCGGCCCGGGCCCAACGATGCCCGGGCGCGATGTGATCGTGTGGTGCATGGCCTCGACCAGATCGGTGACGCCGACGACGCCATCGACGCCCAGGCGAGCCAGGCCGCGCAGGTCGGCAGCCTTGAGGAACGACAGCGGCCGTCGTGCGGCGGAGTCGGTGGTCATGCTCGACGCTCGCGGAAGAACCTGGTCGGAGACGCGATCGATCACGTTGCCGCGAGCAGATCGGCAAGCTCCTCGAAGTCGTTGACGACGATCTCGAATTCGCCTTCGCTGAACGCCGGCGGCACGGTGGCGGGCCCGTGTTCCAGCGGGCGCCGCACGTAGGCCGTGCGCAAGCCGTTGGTCCGCGCGGCGCGCAGGTCGCCCGGATGGCAGGCGACCAGCATCAGCTCGGCCGGCGCGATGTCGAGCAGGCGCGCGCAGCCGAGATAGGCTTCGGGATCGGGTTTGTAGTGGCCGAACAGCTCGGCCGAGACGATGCAGTCCCAGGGCAGGCCGCCGTGCCTGGCCATCTCGGTCAGCAGCGAGAAGTTGCCGTTCGAAAGCGTCGTCAGCGTGAAGCGGCGCTTCAGTCGCAGCAGGCCGGGCACCGTGTCGGACCAGGGCGGCAATCGGTGCCATGCGCGATTCAGGTGGTCGCGCTCGGCGTCGTTCAACACGCCCAGACCGTGCCGCTCGATGATCTGCTCGAGGATCATGCGATGCAGCGTATCGATGTGGCTCCACGGCAGCTCGCCCCGACGCACCTTGTCCATCGCCGGCATGTAGCCCGCGCGCCAGTCATTGGCGAAGGCCGGCCAGTCGCCCTCGATGCCGTGCTGCGCCGCCAGCACGGCAGCTTCGCGCGATATGCCGCCGTGCCAGTCGACGACGGTGCCGAACACGTCGAAGGCGAGCGCCTTCGGAAGAGGCTTCGAGATCACGCATTCACCTCGCGATTGAGCTTTTGACGATGCCCGTTTCGACCAGGCCGCGCGCGACGGCGAATCCAGTCTCGAAGGCGATGGAGCGCGAATCTTCAGCGACGGCCGCATGCGCGGCAAGCATCATTTTCGAGGCGCGCGTTGCCAGAGAGCGCCTGCGTCCCTGTTGCCAGCAAGGAGCGCGTTCGATCGCTATCCTGCGGCTCGGAGTCGAAGCAAGCAATCGAGGCAGCGATGGCGAACGAGCAGTACCACGACCAAGCGGCGAACGACACCGGCAAGCTGCTGCTGCGGCTGATGCTCGGTGTCCTGCTTCTCTTCCACGGCGTGGGGAAGGTCGTCGGCGGGATCGATGGGATCACGGGCGCGCTCGCCCGGGTCGGGCTGCCGAGCGAGCTGGGTTACCTGGTGTACTTAGGTGAGGTGGTCGGCCCGATCCTCCTGATCCTCGGCATCGCGACCCGCGTCGGCGCATTGCTGGTCGTCGTCAACATGCTGGTGGCGCTCGCCTTGTCGCACTCGGCGCAACTGTTCACCATCTCCGAGTCGGGAGGGTATGGACTGGAGCTCCAGGTCTTCTACCTGCTCACCGCCGTGGCCATCGCGATCCTGGGTGCCGGAGGCTACGCGGTCGGCGGCAGGAACGGCCGATTCAACTGATCGACCCGGCGACGCAGGACCGGGCCGCGCACCCGGGCATGCGGGTTACCGCTCCGCAGGCGCGAGCGCGCGACCGGATGCCGGACGAAGGCGCCGGGCCGGTCCGCGACAATCGGCCCTCACCCAAGCGGAACGGGAGCAACGCCATGAGCGACGTCGTCATCGAACGCGAGGCCGGCGTGGTCACGCTGACGCTGAACCGGCCTCAGGCGCGCAATGCCTTGTCGGACGACATGGTCCGATCGCTCGACGCGGCCTTTGCCTCGGGCGAGCGCGACGGGTCGGTGCGGGCCTACGTCATCCGCGGCGCGGGCGAGCATTTCATGGCCGGCGGCGACGTGAAAAACTTCTACGCCAGGCGCAACGATCCGCCCGAGCAGCGCCGCGACGACATCGAGCGCCTGGTGCACCAGCTTCACCTCCTGATCTACCGGATGCGTCGCGCTCCCCAGCCGATCGTGGCCGCCGTGCGCGGCGGGGTGGCCGGCTTCGGCATGAGCCTGATGATGGCCTGCGACCTCGCGATCGCCGCCGAGGACGCCTTCTTCACCCTCGCCTATTGCCACATCGGCCTGTCGCCGGACGGCTCATCGACCTGGTCGCTGCCGCGCATCGTCGGCACGCGCAAGGCGATGGAGCTGGCGCTGCTCGGCGAGCGCTTCAACGCGCAGGAGGCACTGCGCCTCGGCCTCGTCAACCGGCTCGCGCCGGCCGCTGCGCTCGACGACGAAGGCGGCAAGCTGGCACAGCGCCTCGCGTCGGGCCCGGGCCGCGCTCTCGCCCACAGCAAGCGGCTGATCAATGCGTCGCTCGGCAACACGCTCGAGACCCAGCTGCAGATGGAAGGCGTCGCGGTCGCGGACTGCATGGCCTCGGAGGACCTGAAGGAAGGCGTCACCGCGTTCGTCGAGAAGCGGGCGCCGCGCTTCACGGGCCGCTGAACGCTCGATCCCTCTACCTCGCCGCCACCGACCCCATCACCGCATCGGGCAAGCCGGTCGCGATCTTCGGCATCAGGCAGATCAGCAGCACGGCCAGGAACATCAGCACGACGAACGGAATCACGCCGCGGATGATCTGCCCGAGCGAGATGTCGGGCGCGATGTTCTTGATGACGAAGAGGTTGAGGCCCACCGGCGGGTGAATCAGTCCGGCCTCCATGACGATGGTCATGAGGATGCCGAACCAGATCAGATCGAAGCCCGCGGCCTTGAGCGGCGGCAGGATGATGGGCGCCGTCATCAGGATGATGCTGACTGGCGGCAGAAAGAAGCCGAGCACGACGACGAGCGCCAGGATCGCGGCCAGCAGCAGCCACTTGGAGAGCGCCAGCGCGACGATCCACTGCGCCAGCGACTGGCTGATGTGCAGGTAGCTCATCACGTACGAGAACAGCAGGCTCATGCCGATGATGAACATCAGCATCGTCGACTCCTTGATCGTCGCAGCGAGGATGGGCGTGAGGTCGCGCACCCGCCACACGCCGTACACCACGGCGATCAGCACCAGCGCGAGCAGCGCGCCCAGGCCGGCTGTTTCCGAAGGCGTGGCAAAGCCGCCGTAGAGGGCGGCCATCACGCCGATCAGCAGCACCACGAAGGGCAGCACGCGCGGCAGCATCTCGACCTTTTGGCGCATGCTGAAGCGCTCCTCCGAGAGCAGCGCCGACTCGGTGCCAGCGCCGGCAAACGCCGCCGTGGCGTTGCGATGCTCGGTGCGGTAGCGCAGCACCGCGTAGCCGGCGAACAGCACCACGAGCAGCACGCCGGGGCCGATGCCGGCGAGGAACAGGCGCCCGAGCGACTGCTCGGAGGCCACCGCGTACAGGATCATCGTGATCGAAGGCGGCAACAGGATGCCGAGCGTGCCGCCTGCGGCGATGATGCCGGCGGCAAAGCCTGGCGAGTAGCCGCGCTTCCTCATCTCGGGGATGCCGGCCGAGCCGATCGCCGAGCAGGTGGCCGGGCTCGATCCAGCCATCGCCGCGAACAACGCACACGCCATCACGTTGGCGATGCCCAGCCCACCGGGCACGCGGTGCAGCCACGCATGCATTGCCGCGTAGAGATCCTGGCCGGCGCGGGTTCGGCCGATCGCCGCGCCCTTCAGGATGAACAGCGGGATCGAGAGCAGCGTGATGCTCGCCATCTCTTCGTAGACGTTCTGCGTGATCGTGTCGAGCGACGAGCCCGGCATGAAGAAGGCCATGAAGATCACCGCCACGGCGCCCAGCGCGAAGGCGATCGGCGCGCCCGAGAGCATCAGGGCGATCGTGACGACGGCAAACAGGCTGCCGATCGCGAGCATCGACATGGTCGCGGCCTCAGCGCTGCGCCGGCGGGCCGCGCCAGCGGTTGATGCCGGCGATCAGCTGCACCAGGATCTGCAACGAAAGCAATGTCATGCCGAGCGACATCAGGAAATAGGGAATCCAGAGCGGCGGGCCCCACGTCGAGTTGGTGGTCATGTGGTCGACGGCGGCCTCGCGCATCAGCGTCCACGACTTCCACGCGAACAGCGCGCAGAACGCCAGGCAGAGCGCATCGACGCCGATGAGGCGCGCGGCGTCGGCGCTCTTCGGCAGGAACGTCGAGATCGCTTCGATGCCGACGTGGCCGCGGATCGATTGCACGAAGGCGCTGGCCAGGAAGGTCGCGCCGACGAGCAGGAACACCGCCGTCTCGTCCTGCCAGTCGGTCGAGGCCTTCAGGAAGTAGCGCGAGAGCACGCTCGAGGTGAGCACCGCCGAGGCGAGCAGCAAGGCGACCATGCCGAGCGCGACCATCGCGCGGTTGGCCCAGGCCAGCACGAGGGCCACCGGCACGAGCAGGCGCGGCGTGCCGGGCTCGACGCTGACCGGCGGAAAAGCCGCGGACGCGGGGGGCAGGCTGGCCGCGCCGGCCTGCTGCGGCGAGCCCGCGCCGCTCACAAGAGCTTCAGCGCAGCCTTCATGAGCGCAGCGTTGGTCTCGCTGTGCTCCGAGTAGTCCTTCCACGCCGTGTCCCGGGCGATCGCCTGCCACTTGCGCACCGTCGCATCGTCGAGGTCGAACACCTTGGCGCCGGCCTTGGCGTAGACGTCGGCAGCGATCTTGTCGTCGGCCTTGGCCGCGTCGGTGGCGAACTTCTCCTGCTCGGCACCGGCCGCCATGACGATGTCCTGGTGCGCCTTGGGCAGCTTGGCGAACACCTCCTTGCTCATCATGAGCGGCTCGAACATGAACCAGTAGGCCTTGCCGCGCCCGGTCGTCAGGTTCTTGGCGATCTCTTCGAGCTTGAAGGAGATGAAGCTGGTCGAGGAGGTCATCGCCGCGTCCATCGCGCCGGTCTGCATCGCCACGTAGATCTCGTTCGAGGGCAGCGAGATGACCGAGGCGCCGGCCTGCTTCAGGACCATGTCCATCTCGCGGCTGCCGCCGCGCACCTTGAGGCCTTTGGCGTCTTCGGGTTGCACCAGCGGCCGGCTGCGGCTGGCCACGCCGCCGGCCTGCCAGATCCAGCTGACCAGCACGATGCCTTTCTCGTCGAGCGTCTTGACGAGAAGCTTGCCGACCTCCGAGGTCTTCCACATCGCGCCGACCTCGTAGCTCGGCACCAGCGCCGGCATCAGGCCGATGTTGCATTCGGCCACTTCGCCGCCGGCGTACGGCAGGGGATACAGGCTCAGGTCGAGCGCGCCCTTCCTCATCGCCGAGAACTGCGCGTTCGTCTTCATCAGCGACGAGCCGGGATAGACGGCAGCCTTCAGCGCGCCGTTGCTGCGCTTTTCGATGTCGGCCGCAAAGCGGCGGCAGAGGCGATCGCGAAAGTCGCCTTCGGTAGCCGTTCCGCCGGGGAACTGGTGCGAGATCTTGAGCGTGCCTTCCTGCGCCAGGGCAGAGCCGGCCCAGGGTGCCAGCGCGGTCGCTGCCGCGCCACTGATCAATTCACGTCGGGTGAGTGCCATGTGTGTCTCCTTGGTTTGGGTCGATTCTGCGTGCCCCGGCCGGGCTCGACCATTGGGGGAGTCGCCAAGGCCGGCCTGTGCGAGCCGTGGCCTCAGCGGGACGAGCGCAGCTCGCGCACGCCGCGGCCGAGCTTGCGGCGCAGCAGGCTGCGCAATGTCACGCCGTCGGCGTAGCCGATCCGCGCCGCGATCTGGTCGACGCTTTCGCTGCCGGTGCGCAGCAGATGCAGCGCGCGCTCGACGCGCAGGTCCTGAAAGTACGAGAGCGGCGTCTTGCCCAGCACGCTGCGCAGCCGGCGCGCCAGCGTGCGCTCGCTGGCGCCGACCGAGCGCGCCGCGTCGGCCAGCGAAAAGCCGCTGCCCAGCTTGCGCCGCGCCCAACCTTCGAAGCGCTCGACGATCGGGTCGCTGTGCGCCAGGTGGTCGGGAATGATGAACTCGGCCTGCGACCCGCGCGACTCCACCAGCAGGTAGCGCGCTGCCAGCGCCGCCAGCGCCGGGCTGCTGCTGCGCACCACGCTGAGGGCGAGGTCGAGATGGGCCATCGCCGCGCCTGCGGTGGTGAAGCCGCCGGAGTTGACGAGCCGGTGCGACTCGTCGAGCAGCACCAGCGGATAGCGCTGCCGGAAGGTCGGTGCCAGCCACCACGAGGTGGTCGCGCGCTGGCCGTCGAGCAGCGCGCTTTCGGCAAGCAAGAAGGTGCCGGTGCAGGCCGCGCCGGTACTCGCGCCGGCGCGCGACCAGCGCTGCAAGGCGAGCGCCGCGTCGGCGATGTCCGGGCGGGCCAGGCGCGCTGCGAGCGCATCGGGCATCTTGGCGCCGAGGGCGGGCACGAGCACGATGTCGGGACGGCGCACGGCATCGACCGGGCACACGGGAACGCTGAGGCCTTGCGCGGTGCGGACGCGCCGGCGCACGCCTACCAGCGTGAGCTCGATCGGCGCGGGCGCGTCGGGCAAGGTCGCGCCCAGCTCGTTGGCGGTGGTCAGCGTGTCGGCAAGAGCGGCGAGGCCGAGGTCGAACACGCCGTCGAGAACGAGCAGATGCAAGCGCATGGCAGGAATGATATCGATATTGTCATTCTTGCCAATTGCCCCGATCGGCGACCGAACCCAGACTGCCGCCTCGACGTTCATCCATCCGATTCAAACGAAGGACCCGCACCATGGTCAAGCTCGCACTTTTCGTCCGCCTCGAAGCCAAGCCCGGCAAGGAAAACGCCGTCGCCGACTTTCTCGCCGGGGCTCTGCCTCTGGCCAACGCCGAAGCCGGCACGACAGCCTGGTTCGCATTGAAGTTCGGCTCGTCGACCTTCGGTGTGTTCGACGCCTTTGCCGACGAGACCGGCCGCAACGCCCATCTGCAAGGGCCGATCGCCGCGGCGCTGATGGCCAATGCCGCAGCGCTGCTGAGCGAGCCGCCGAGGATCGAGAAGATCGACCTGCTCGCGGCGAAGCTTCCCGGATGACGAGAAGCTCGGCTAGCGGCGGCGCAACAAGCGCGGCACGAGGTAGCGGAGCACCACGCCCGCCACGACGCCGTAGCCCACCTTGCGCAGGGCGGCGTCGCCGGGCCTCGGGATCTTGCGACGCGTCGCGATCGGCTGCTGCGGTGGCGGCGGCGCGATCGGCCTGAGCGACGCGACCTGCGGTGGCAGGGTCGTCGTGTCCGCGTTCTCATCGTTGCGTGCCGGCAGGTCGGGCGCATGCTCGTCGGCCGGGTTCGGGACCACGTCTCGCATCGAGCCGAAGGTGCGCGCGTAGACCCAGGTGAATTCGGCACCCATCAAAAAGATCTGCGCCGAGTAGTAGACCCAGATGAAGACGACGATGAGCGACCCCGCTGCGCCGTAACCCGAGGCAATGCCGGTCTTGCCGATGTACAGGCCGATCAGGAACTTGCCGGCCGTGAACAGGACCGACGTGACCAGCGCGCCGAGCAGCACGTCCTGCCAACGCACCTGAACGCGCGGCATCAGCTTGTAGATCATCGCGAAGACAACCGTCGTGAGCAGGAAGCCGACGAGCACGTTGACGACCTGAGCCAGCACTTCCCAGTCGCCGAACATGCTGCCCCACCATTTGCCGAGCGCCGAGATCACTGCGCCGAGCACCAGCGAGACCATGAGCAGGAAGGCGATGCCGAGGATCATGCCGAACGAAAGCAGGCGCGTGCGCAACAGGTTCCACCAGCCGGCCGAGCGTTCGCGCACCGGCGCGCGCCAGATCCGGTCGAGCGCGTCCTGCAGCTCGCCGAACACCGAGGTCGCGCCGATCAGGAGCAAGGCCACGCCGAGGGTCGTCCCGGTGATGCCGTGCGCCGGCTTGTTGAGGCTGACCAGAATGCCTTCGACGGCCCTGGCCGTGTCGGCGCCCATCAGCTCGCTGAGCTGGCCGAAAATCTCGCCGCGCGCCGCCTCCTGGCCGAACACCAGGCCGGCGATGGAGATCACGATCAGGAGCAGCGGCGCCAGCGAGAACACGGTGTAGTAGGCGAGCGCCGCGCCCATGCTCGGCGCATAGTCGTCGATCCACGCCGCTCCAGCCCCCTTGACGAGCTGCCACCACTGGGCCGGCGTGCCGCGCGTCGACATGGCGACCACGCTCTCCACGGCGTCTCAGGCTGCGGGAATGCGCAGCATCTGACCGGGATAGATCTTGTTGGGGTCGGACAGCATCGGCTTGTTGGCCTCGAAGATCTTCGGGTAGGCGTTCGCGTCGCCGTACGCTTCCTTGGCGATCTTCGAAAGCGTGTCGCCCGCCTTCACCACGCGGTACGTCGACTCCGGTTCCGCCGCCGCGGCGACCGTGAGCATGTCGTTGACCTTGCTGACCGCGGCGACGTTGCCGCAGCAGAGAACGATCTTCTCCTTGGTCGCCTGGTCGGGCGCGACGCCGCTGACCGTGACGGTCTGGGTCGCTCCGTCGTAGGCGACATCGAGGCCGTCGGCCTTGAGGTTTTGCGAGCCGATGTATTTCTCGATCGCTGCGCCGGCGGTGGCGTTGAGCGCGGCGATGTCGGGTGTCGCGCTCGCGGCGGCGGCCGGTGCGGTTGGCTGGGGACGCTTGAACAGCTTTTCTCCTGCTTGCTCGATGAAACTGATCAGGCTCATGGGTCGCTTTCGGCGTTGATGAAACTTCGATTGTGAAAGGGATGCTTGGCGAACTTGCCGGCTCAGTCGCCGCGCCTTCGTAGGTCAATGCCTCATCGCAGGCCGGCCTTGACCAGCAGGTCGATCAGCGAGCGGGCATTGCGCTGGCCCTGGTCTTCCATGTTGTTGTTGAAGATCACGTGGGTCTGCATCGCCGTCAGGGCAAGGCGCTCGATCTTCGGCACCATCTCCGCCAGCTCGTCGTCGGGGTAGTCGTAGTTGAAGCGGTCCGAGGCCGAGGTCTGGCCCTTGACGTTCCAGGTCGCGGTGTTGCGGCCGTGCAGTCGCAGCAACGCGTAGCGCGGATGGGTCGCCTCCCAGAGTGCGGGCACGCTGTTGGAAAAGCCTTGCGGGCCGTCGACCACGGTGTGCGCCACGCCCATCTCGCGCAGGAAGGCGAGCGTCTCCTGTTGCCGGTCGACGCCGTCGAACCAGCTCTTGTGGCGGAACTCGACGCCGAGGTCGAAGCCGTTCATGCGCTGCACGCAATGCTCGACCTGCGCCCGACCGGCCGGGCCGGCGACGACCCACGGCGGATACTGGAAGTGGACGAGGCCGAGCCGGCCGGAGGCCTGCAGCGGCAGCAGGCACTCGCGAAAGCGCCGCCACAGCTCGTCGATCAGCTCGGTGGGCACGTCGCGGTAGAAGAAGCTCGGCGGCAACGAGGCGCCGAACGCGAGCTGAAGGTCCTTGTGCAGCACGATCGGCTGCGTCTGGTGGCCGGTGAAGAGGCGAAACGCCTTGATGTTCATCACGAAGCCCTCGGGCGTGCGCTCGGCCCAGAGCTGCGCCGTGGCCGGCGCCGGCATCGCGTAGTAGCTCGAGTCGACCTCGACGATCGGGAACTGCGACGCATAGAAGCGCAGCCGCGCCTCGGCCGATTTCGCACCGGGCGGATAGAAGCGGCCGCAGGCGATCAACGTCTTGTCGGTCCACGACGCGGTGCCGACGAGGATCGTCATGCGGCTTGCCGCGCAGGTCGAGCCGGCCTCACGCCGTGGCGACGCGCCGGCCGATCCAGCCGCGCGTGCGCGCGAGCAGGAACACGGCGATCGAAATGTTGAGGGCGTTCCACAGCAGGCCGTTGATGAAGGCCGCATGGTACGAGCCGGTCAGGTCGAACACCTTGCCCGACATCCAGCCGCCCAGCGCCATGCCGAACAGCGTGAACATCAGGACGGTGCCGACGCGGGCGCCTGCTTCGGCCGGCGGAAAGTACTCGCGGACGATGATCGCGTACGACGGCACGATGCCGCCCTGGAACAGGCCGAACAGCGCCGAGATCACGTACAGCGAGACGAGCGAGTCGAAGGGCAGGAAGAGCAGCAACGCCATGCCCTGCAGCACCGACCCGAGCAGCAACGTGCGCAGGCCGCCGATGCGGTCGCAGATCGCGCCCGAGACGAGCCGGCTGACGATGCCGGCGCCGAGCATCAGCGAGAGCATCTGCGCGCCGCGCGCCGCGCCATAGCCCAGGTCGCCGCAGTAGGCGACGATGTGCACCTGCGGCATCGACATCGCCACGCAGCACGACACGCCAGCGATGCAGAGCAGAACCTGCGCCGCATTCATCGACAGGCCGAAGGGACGCACGGTCGGGTGCGCGCCGCTCACCGCGACCTCGACCAGCGCCGGCGGCCGCGCGCGCATGAAAAGGGCCAGCGCCGGCATCGTCAGCAGGCAGAAGATGCCCATGCCGACGTAGGTCTGGCGCCAGCCGATCGTCTCGACGAAGTGCTGCACGATCGGCGGCCAGATCGCGCCGGCCACGTAGTTGCCGCTGGCGCAGATCGCCACGGCGATGCCGCGCCGCTTGACGAACCAGAGCGAGGTGTCGGCGACGAGCGGCGCGAAGGTGGCCGAGCTACCGATCAGGCCGAGCAGCACGCCATGGACGATCGCAAAGCCGAGGATGCCGCTGCTCATGCCGGCGGCGATGAAACCGGCGCCCAGGCCGGCAGCGCCGATCAGGATCGGCAGCATCACGCCGCGCTTGTCGGCGAGCCGGCCCATGAAGATGCCGCCCAGGCCGAAGCCGATCATGAGCAGCGTGTACGGCAGCGAGGCGTCGGCGCGGGCGATGCCGAACTCCTTCTGCACCGAAGGCAGCACGACCGAGACGACGTACATCGCGCCGCTGCCGATCGTCATCAGCAAGACCGCGACGACGAGGCGCTGCCACGCCTGGCGCGAGTCGGCGAGCGGAACGGCGTTCACGCGCGGCGCGCGAGCCGCGACTTCACGAGCGGCCAGGTCCAGACCAGCATCGTCACCGCGCCCAGCGTGGCCGCGATCGGCCGCGAGAAGAAGGCGAGCAGGTTGCCGTCGGCCTTGATCATCGACGAGATGAAGTTGTCCTCGAGCATGCCGCCGAGAACCACGCCGAGGATGAGCGGCGTGATCGGGAAGTCGTTCTCCTCGAGGATCCAGGCGAACACGCCGGCGATGAGCATGATGCCGACGTCGAACGCGGTGTTGTTGATGGCGAAGGCGCCGACCACGCAGAACAGCAGGATCACCGGCATCAGCATCTCGCGCGGCACGCGCAGGATGCGCTTGGCGACCTTGATGGTGGCCCAGCCGAACGGCACCATGATCAGGTTGGCGATGATGAAGAGCAGGTAGACCGCGTAGATGTTCTGCGGGTTGGTCGTGAAGAGGGTCGGCCCGGGATTCATGTTCTTCATGTAGAGCACGCCGATGACGATCGCCGTGATCGAGTCCCCCGGGATGCCGAAGACGAGTGCCGGGATCCAGGCGCCGGCCAGCGCGCTGTTGTTGGCCGAGCCGCTCTCGACGA
>JBDTNU010000018.1:0-23778 GCA_039933535.1 Caldimonas sp.
CGATAGCCGATCCGCTTGCAGGCGGCAACGCAGCGCTCGCCGATCTTTTCGATGATGCGCCGCGGAATACCGGGCGCCGGCGCCTCTTCGATGATCTTCTGGTGGCGACGCTGCATGGAGCAGTCGCGCTCGCCGAGCCAGAGCACGTTCTTGTGCTGATCCGCGAGGATCTGAATCTCGATGTGGCGCGGGTTCTCGAGAAACTTCTCCATGTAGACGGCCGGATTGCCGAACGCCGCCCCGGCCTCCGCGCGCGTCGTCTGAACAGCGGAAACGAGGGCCGCTTCCGTGTGGACGACGCGCATGCCACGGCCTCCGCCGCCGCCGGCCGCCTTGATGATCACCGGATAGCCGATCGCCCGTGCGGCACGGATCGCTTCTTTCGGATCGTCGGGCAGGGCGCCCTCGGAACCCGGAACGCAGGGCACGCCCGCCTTGATCATCGACTGCTTGGCCGAGACCTTGTCACCCATGATGCGGATCGAGTCGGAGGTCGGGCCAATGAAGACGAAGCCGCTGCGTTCGACCCGCTCAGCGAAGTCGGCATTTTCGGAGAGGAAGCCGTAGCCCGGGTGGATCGCTTCGGCGTCGGTCACCTCAGCGGTCGCGATGATCGCCGGCATGTTGAGATAGCTCTGCGCCGACGCCGCCGGGCCGATGCAGACGGCCTCGTCGGCGAGCTTGACGTACTTTGCGTCGCGGTCGGCCTCCGAATAGACGACGACCGACTTGACGTCGAGCTCGCGGCACGCGCGCTGGATGCGCAACGCGATCTCGCCTCGATTGGCGATCAGGATCTTCTTGAACATCGGTTCAGGCGAGTGGGAAGGCGAGCGGGCTTCCGGACGAGTTGGAGCTCATTCGATGACGAAGAGGGCTTGGCCGAACTCCACGGCCTGCCCGTTCTCGCAGAGAATTTCCCGGATCGTGCCCGCCGAATCGGCCTCGATCTCGTTCATGATCTTCATCGCTTCGATGATGCAGATGGGCTCGCCGACCTTGACGACCTTGCCAACCTCGACGAACGCATCGGTCCCAGGGCTGGCAGAGCGGTAGAAGGTCCCCACCATTGGCGACTTGACGACATGACCGAGGTCCGGCTTGAGCTCGGCGACAGGCTCTGCAATTGGCTGGGTAGCTCCCGGAGCTTGTGGAACGTGCATGACACCCGGTGACGCTGGCGCCAAAGCAGCGGACCCGCCGGCCTTGACGATGCGGACCTTGCCATCGGCCTCGGCAATCTCAAGTTCCGAGATGTTCGACTCAGATACGAGGTCGATAAGCGTTTTTAGCTTTCGTAGATCCATTGATGGATACCTCGGGAAAAGTCCAGTCGAAAGTCTCAGCGACGCCGCGTGGGACGCTTCCCAAAATGGAGTCCATGCCAGGCGGCACGTGACCCGCAGATGGCGGCGAGGGAGACTTTACGCGATTTATAGGAGGTTACCGGCAATAGCCAGCAAAAATCCGTCTGTTGAAGCAAACCTATCCTCGTTAGCGCGGCGTCGACGCCCAAGTCGCCAACACGCCCCCGTCTACCGCGCCCAGCTTGCGCTGCACCGCCGTTCCCGCCGCGTCGAACGCGACCGAAAAGGGCAGACCACCCGCCTTGTTACCAAGCCGCCGCGACAGGTCGAGCCCCTCCTCTCCGGCGAGCGCCACCGGCAGGGTCAGATTGCGATCGGTGACGAAGCGACGGACGGGGTCGACGGAATCCACTGCCAGCGCCAGCACATTCCAGCCCGCTTTCGCCTGTGTCCGGGCGAAGTCGTCGAGGAGTGGCATTTCAATCACGCAGGGCACGCACCAGGTCGCCCAGAAGTTGATCAGCAAGGGCTTGCCGCGCAACCCGCTCATCGCCAGCAGCGATCCGTCGAGCTTCACGAAAGACAGGGCCCAGACATCGGGACCGCCGGCCGCGGCGCTGTCGTCGTGACGCGTTCGCCAGACCGCAGAGCCGGCGCCTGCGCCGATCGCAGCGATGGCGACGGCGCCCAGCACGATCGGGCGTCGCTTCATCCTGCGTCCCGAAGCAAGGTCTTCAGCGCGGCGAGGTCGCCACGTTGCGACTGGCCTCGCCCGTCGCCGCGCAAGGCACCGCGCAGGTCGTCGTAGTCGAGCACGGTGAGAGCGATACGCACCCGCGCCCGCGGCTCATGGCGGGTGGCGTAGATGTTCAGGACCGAGACCGACTGGCCGCGCGGCCGCTCGGCGGTCGAGACCTCGTAGTCGACGTGCATGTCGATCAGCGCGAATTCGGCTGCCTTGGAGTCGTCGCAGTAAAGCTCGATGTGGATGTCGCTCAGTCGCGTCGCCGTGCCGCGCCAGACCGCCCCGGTCAGGTACGGGCGAAACGCTGCCAGGCGCTCCATCCACTCCGCCGCGAGCGCGCGCAGCGTGGCCAGTTCGGCCGGCTGCGAGTCAGCCCGAAAGAGATCTATGTAAGCGCGGACTTCGTCTTCCACCTCATCATTTCCTGGCAGTCCGACGGAGCTACGTCCCGTGCCCAGGTCGCGCGCGGCGCGCCGCTTTGCGGGACCGTATTCCAACCCTTCTTCGACGACGAGGCGCGCTGCAGCGGCAGCAATCTCCGCGGTGAGGGTTCCGGTCATCGGACGATTCTAGGGACGCGCCGGTCGCCCAAGCGCGGACCGGTCAAGGGAGATCGACGCCACCCATCCGTGCCGCGATGGTCGAGGCGCGACCCGTGACATACGGTGAGCCGATCCGTTTTTCGAAGCGCTTGGGTGCCGGCAGCAAGACCGCCAGCTGCGCCGCCTGGCCAGCCGAAAGCGACCCCGCGCCAACGCGAAAATAGTGGCGTGCCGCCGCCTCGGCGCCGAACACGCCTTCGCCCCACTCGACGCTGTTGAGATAGATCTCGAGGATGCGACGCTTGCCGAGCAACGCTTCCATCTCCCAGGCAAGAACCAGTTCCTGCGCCTTGCGCAGCAGGTTGCGCTCGCCGCCGAGGAACAGGTTCTTGGCGAGTTGCTGCGTGATCGTCGAGCCGCCGACGACTTTCGGCGGCCGCACCGGCGTCCCACGGCGCGCCGTGTCCTGCTTGGCGACACGTTCGTTGGCTCGATCCGCGCTCGCTTCGGCGCGTGCATTCTTCTCCCATGCCTTTTCGAGCGCATCCCATTCCACGCCGCTGTGCTCGGTGAAGCCGGCGTCTTCCGAGGCGATCACTGCGCGCTTCAGGTTCGTCGAGATCCCTTCCTGGTCGATCCAGCGCTGTTGCCAGGCGAGCGGGCGTTCGGAGATCGCGAGCCGCCATGCCTCCGAGCGCTGGAACGCAGTCGACTGCGGGGCGACGATGGCCATCACCGCGATGCGAGCCAGAAACCAGACCTGCAGCGACAAGGCGGCAACGCCGAGCAGGGCAAGGAAACGGACCGCCGAGCGGCCGCGCGAGCGGCCCATCAGGCGGCGGCGATGCGCGAGCGCAGTTCTGCCAGCACAGCGCTCGTCCCGGGACGCACGCCCCGCCAGAAAAGGAAGGCTTCCGCAGCCTGCTCGACGAGCATGCCGAGGCCGTCGCGGCCAACCGCACCGTGCGCTTCGGCCCAGTTCACGAAGCCGCTCGCCGGCGCGCCGTACATCATGTCGAGGGCCAGCGCACCGGGTTTGAGCACCGAGCTGGCAACGGGCACGGACGAGCCGCTGACGCTGCTCGCGCTCGCGTTCACGATCACGTCGAAGCCGACGCCGCAGTCCGCGAGCGGCGCGGCTCGCAACACGGTCGTGCGCGACGACGCTTGTGCGTGGCGGGCAACCAACTCGGCGGCGCGGGCCACGGTGCGATTCGCGACCACCAGCTCTTGCGGTCCGGCCGCAAGCAAAGGCCCGAGGGCGCCCGCCGCACCGCCGCCGGCGCCGATCAGCAGGACGCGCGCGCCACGCAGCGCGACGCCGGCATTGCGCTCGATGTCGTTGACGAGACCGGCGCCGTCTGCGTTGTCGCCGGTCCAGCCGTCGGCGTCGAAGCGCAGGATGTTGCAGGCACGGGCGAGCTCGGCGCGCGGCGTCCTGCGTTGCGCCAGGTCGAAGGCGTCGAACTTGAAGGGCATGGTCACGTTGCAGCCGCTCGCGCCGTCGCGGGCGAACGCGCGGATCGTCGCCGCGAAAGCATCGAACCCGCAAAGAAGGCGCTCGTAGCGCACCGGCTCGCCGGTTTGCCGCGCGAACTCCGCGTGAATGAAGGGCGACTGGCTGTGCGCGACCGGATTGCCGACGACGGCGTAGCGGCCCATCACTGCGAGCTCAAGGTGGTTTCGAGCCCCTCGTCGCGCGTGAACTTGAAGCGCGAAGTGATGACGAGCTGGTCAGCGTTCTTGCGCATCGCTGCAGTGAAGCGGCCGTAGGGCGCCGCGGCGACGACGATGGCGGTGGCGCGCCGGTCGAGCAGCTTCGATCCCGAGCTGCGAACCACCTCTGTCTCGACCACCCGGCCCTCGGCGTCGATGGTGACGCTCATGGTCAGCTCGCCGTAGAGCTTCCTGCCCTGGCTCTCCGGAAAGTTTCGAGTGCCGCGATCCTCGACCTTGCTGCGCAGCTGGTCGTAGTAGAGGGCATAGACCTCTTCGCGGGTTGCCGGGCTGATGTAGCGCTTCTTCGGCCGCGCGTTTTCCTCGTTGATGCGCTTGTCGATCTCGGCCAGCAGTTCGATGCGTTGACGGCGGCGGTCTTCCTGCTCGCGCTCGTCGGGCGTACCCTGGTCGCGCAACGGGTCGGTCGCCGGCAGCAGCGCCATCTCGCGCCGGATCTGCGTCAGCAATTGCTGCTGCGTTTCCTGCAATTGCTCGATCTGTTTTTTCGTCTCTTCGTTGGCGTCGCCGAGCTCGGTGAGCGCAGAAGGCGGCAGGGGCGAAGTTGCGCGGCCGGCCTGCGCCTCGCCACCGCCGGCCAGGCTCGCCTGGGCGATCGCCTGGGCCTTGTCCGGCGCTTCACCGGAGCGCGAATTGACCAGGATCACCTCGAGCGGCGAATCCTGGAAGATGCGATTGAAGCCAGCCGGATCGACGAAGCGCACCGCGAGCAGCACGCCATGCACGCCGATCGATGCGATCAGCGCGAACTGAAGCGTCGAGAGACGCACCGCCATCGTCAGGGCACGCGCAGCGTCACGCCGCCGCAGGTTCGGCGACCGGCGGCGCTTGCGGGCCGGAATCGGCGTCCGCCACATCGACGGTGATCGTGAGCGGGCCGGCGGCGGGCTCGTCGTCGTCGGAAGCGGCGGCCGCGCCGCTGCCGGTCTCGGCGAGCCGGGCGACGACGCTCGCGTTCAGGTCGAGGGTGAGCAGATCGGCGGTGCCGATGCGGACTCGAACCCGTGCGCCGCGCGGCAAGGGCTCGGCGCCGGCAGCGCGAAAGACGAGCGGCAGCGTATCCGCGCGGACCAGCCCGTCCTTCATCACCGTCGCGTCGAGCTCGCCGATGTCGTCCTGCAGCAGCGAGCGCAAGGACCAGTAGCGCTCGATCGACGACTGGAACGCGTTGTATTCGGCGTAGACCGCATCGAAGTCCGAAACGATGGCATGTAGCTGCACGTCGCCGGCCCGAAACGGTGCGGCCAGCGCAGCAGTCCGGCCATGTCGAACGCAGGCAACCAGCTGCCACTGATTGACGAGATCCACATAGCGGCGGAGCGGCGAAGTGGCCCACGCGTACTGCGCCACGCCCATGCCGGCATGCGGCCCGGGCCGCGTGCCCATGCGCACCTTCACACCCGGAGCAAGGCTCGCCTGGCTGCGGTAGATCGCCGGTACGCCGCAGTCGGCGAGCCAGCCGCCCCAGGTGCTGTTGGCCAGGATCATCGCCTCGGCGACGATCAGGTCGAGCGGTGAGCCGCGCTGGCGCGGCACGATCTCGACGCGTTCGTCGCCGACGATCGCAGCGCTGTCGGCGGCATCGACGCGAAACGCGTAGTCGGGGCGGTTGAAGTTCTCCGGCTTGCCACGCACGACCTCGCGGCCGGCCTTGAGGTGCCGCGCGAGGCCATGCAGGAAGGTCAGCTCCGACGCAAACGGCAGGCTGGCCGGCAGGCCGGCCGCAAGCGTGGCTTCGTTGACCTCGCTGTCGAGCTTGTCGTGGCGGAGGTTCGCGGCAATGTGCACGCGCTCGATCTTCGTTTCCGTTGCCGTTCGCGTCAGCGTCGCTTCATCGAAGGTGACGTAGAGCGAAATGACCGGAGATGGGCGCCCTTCCTGCAGCGTGAAGGCGTCGACCACGGCGCCTGGCAGCATGGTCAGCTTGTGGCCGGGGATGTAGACCGTCGAGAGACGGTCGCGCGCAATCCGGTCGACGGCGGACTCGGGCGCGACGGCCAGCGCCGGCGCGGCGATGTGGATGCCGACCGTGACCTGCCCCGTGCCCAGGCCGCGCACCGAGAGCGCGTCGTCGATTTCGGTGGTGGCTGAATCGTCGATGGAGAACGCGTGCGCTTCGCCGAGCGGCAAGCTTTCCTTGAGCGTGGGCAAATCGACCGGCGCGAACGCCGTGCCCTTGGGAAAGCTCTCGAACAGGAATCGGCGCCAATGGAACTGGTACGGCGAGTCGATCGCTCCGGCAGCTTTCAGCAACTCGAGCGGGGCGCGGCCACTGCGCCGGGACGCGTCGACGACGGCCTTGTATTCCGGCGCGTTCTTGTCCGGCTTGAAGAGGATCTTGTAGAGCTGCTCGCGCACGCTCGGCGGGCAGACGCCGGCCGCGAGCTCGCTCGCCCAGGCATCGATCTGCGCCGCGATCTGCTTCTTGCGCTCGATGCCCAGCAAGGCCGCCTTGACCGTCTCTTCGGGGGCCTTCTTGAAGTTGCCTTTGCCGAGACGGCGAAAGTAATGAGGCGCGCCGAACAAGGCCAGCAGCGTGGCGGCCTGCTGAACCGTGTCGGTCGATGCACCGAAGTAGTCGCGGGCGAGCTGCGCAAAAGCGAATTCACCTTCGGGCGCGAACTCCCAGGCGAGGTCGAGATCGATCTCGGCGGCGATCTTGCCGGCGCCGGCGAGCAGGGCTTCGGGCTCGGGGCTGGCAAAGCGAAGCAGCACGCTTGCGGCCTTGACCTTGGCGCGCTTGCCCGAGGCGAGCTCGATCTGCAGCGAGCTGTCGGTCTCGCTCATCACGCGACCGGCGAGAAACTTTCCGGTGTCTTCGAAGAGGGCGTACATGGGGCGCCGATTGTCGCCGAGGCGTGATCTGCCGGCTCTAGTAGCTGCGGCCCTTGCGGTACTGGGCGTGCGTGCGCCGTTCGAGCGTCGTGGCCCGGCCGAGCGCGGCGAACGAGGCACCGGCATGGGCATGGCAGATCGCCAGGCCGAGCGCGTCGGCCGCGTCCTTGCCGGGCAGTCCGGGCAGGGCGAGCAGTCGCATGACCATCGCCTGCACCTGCTCCTTCTTCGCCTGGCCGTGGCCGACGATCGCCTTCTTCATCTGCAGGGCGGTGTACTCGTTGACCTCGAGGCCGCCCGAGACCAGCGCCGTCAGTGCCGCGCCGCGCGCCTGGCCGAGCAGCAAGGTCGATTGCGGGTTGACGTTGACGAAGACGATCTCGACCGAAGCGCAGGTCGGTGCATAGCGCGACGCCACTTCGCGAACGCCCTCGAAGATGATCTTCAGGCGGCCCGGCAGGTCGCCGAGCGAGGCGGTATCGGTTCGTATCGTTCCGCTCGCGATGTAAGAAAGTCGCGCGCCGCTGCACTCGACGACGCCGAAGCCCGTCGTGCGAAGACCGGGATCGATGCCGAGGACGCGCATGAAGCGATTGGAACCGAACTCTCCGGGTGCGCACCGGATACGGGCTCGCTAGATTCCGAAATACCAGCGTACCGAGTGAAAGAACACCGGTGCTGCGAAGCAGAGCGGCGCAACGCGGTCGAGCAGGCCGACCGCGCCGGTCACTGAAGCGCGGCCGCGCCAGTTGCGTACGCCGGCATCGCGCTTCAGGGCCTTCATCACGAACTCGCCGAGGGTTCCGGTGGCGCCGGCGATCGCGCCCATGGCCAGCGCGGGCAATGGCTTGAACGGGGTGATCCAGTAGAGCAGGGCACCGACGACCGCCGCGGCCGCGACGCCCGCGCCCCAGGCACGCCACGAGAACGAGCGGCTGATGGCGCGCGCCACGGGCCGCCGCCTGAGGCGCCGGCTCGCCAGTTCCTGGACAACCTGCGCAGCGGCGACCACGACGACCAGATAGAAGACCAGGAAGGCGCCGCGCTCATTCCAGTTCGGCAGGTCGAGCAGCAGCAATGCCGGCGCGTGGCTCATGCCGTACACGCAGACCGCGACGCCCCACTGGATCTTCGCGGTGCGCTCGAGAAAGCGCAGCGGGTCGTTGGCGAGCGCGCTGATCACCGGAATCGCGAAGAACACGTAGACCGGAATGAAGACGGTGAAGGCGTTGAAGAGCCGCGTGCCGACGAGCACGTACTGCGCCGGCAGCACGACGAAGAAGGCGAGCAGCAGGGCGCGGTGATCGGCGCGTCGCGTGTGCGTGAGCGTCACGAACTCGCGCAGCGCGAAGAAGGAGACAAAGCCGAACAGCAGCGTCGAGACGAAGGGCCCGGCCGCCCACGCGATCCAGAACAGCAGGGCGCCGACCCAGACCGCGCGCAGGTCGCGGACATAGCGCTCCTGCGTCGCGACTTGCGCGTCGGTGAGTTCGCGAAACGACCGCACGAACGCCGCCAGCGTGGCGATGACGAGGATGCCGAACAGCGCGACGAACAGCAGGCCGACCTGCTGACCCACGGTGAGCGAACGCAGGTTGCCCATCAGGCCACCTCGCGCAGCGCCATCACCGCCTGCCGGGCGCGGTCGAGGAAAGCGCGGCGCTCTTCACCCGGCCGCAGCGCGACCGGCGCGCCGAAGACGACGGTGCACAGGATCGGCACCGGAACGACTTCGCCCTTCGGCATGACGCGCTGCACGTTGTCGATCCATGCCGGAATCAACTGGACGTCGGGAAAGGCTTCGGCCAGCGCGAACAGGCCCGACTTGAATGGCGCCGGATCGGCGGCATGGCCGCGCGTGCCTTCGGGAAAGATGACCAGCGAGTCGCCGTGGCGCAAGGCCTCCATCAACGGCTCGAGCGGATCTTCGTCGTCCTTTCGCTCACGGCTGACGTAGACCGCGTTGAAGATCTCGCGCGTGATCCAGTGCTTGAGCGGCGTCGAGGTCCAGTAGTCGCGCGCCGCGATCGGCCGCGTGACGGCGCGCAGGTCACGCGGCAGCGCGGCCCAGATCAGCACCCAGTCGAAGTGGCTCTGGTGGTTGGCGAAATAGATGCGCTGCTCGGCCTTGGGCGGTGCGCCGTACCAGTGGCCCTGTGCGCCTGTGATGAGGCGCGCGACGAAGGCGAGCGCGAGGCCCGCGGCCTCGGGAAGCTTCAATGCCTGAAGTGGCGGATGCCCGTGAGCACCATCGCGACGCCGCGCTCGTTGGCCGCGGCGATGACGGTGTCGTCGCGCATCGAGCCGCCCGGCTGGATGACGCAACTGGCGCCGGCGTCGATCACCACGTCGAGCCCGTCGCGAAACGGAAAGAACGCGTCGCTCGCGACCGCCGAGCCGGCGAGCGAAAGGCCCGCGGCCTCGGCCTTGATCGAGGCGATGCGCGAGGAATCGACGCGACTCATCTGCCCGGCGCCGACGCCCAGCGTCATGCCGTCGCCGCAGTAGACGATGGCGTTGCTCTTCACGTACTTCGCGACCTTCCAGGCGAACAGCAGGTCGCGCATCTGCGCGTCGGTCGGCTGCTTCGTCGTGACGACCTTGAGGTCGCTCGCAATGAAATCGATGTTGTCGGCGGTCTGGATCAGCAGGCCCGCGCCGACTCGCTTTGTGTCGTAGGCGTTGCGCGCGACGTCGCCAGCGGGCAGGTCGATCTGCAGCACGCGCGTGTTGGTCTTCGCCGCGAAGATGGCGAGCGCTTCGCTCGTGAATCCGGGCGCGAGCAGGACCTCGATGAATTGCTTCGCGTCGCGGATGCGGCCCGCGCATTCGCCATCGACCGGAACGTTGAAGGCGACGATGCCGCCATAGGCCGAGGTCGTGTCCGTCTTGAGCGCCTTCGAATAGGCCTCGGCGCTCGAGTCGCCCAGTGCCACGCCGCACGGGTTCGCGTGCTTGACGATCACGCAGGCCGCCGCCGCGTCGCCGGCGCCGAACGACTTCACGCATTCCCACGCAGCGTCGGCGTCGGCGATGTTGTTGTACGAGAGCTCCTTGCCTTGCAACTGTCGGGCCGTGACGAGCGAACCCGGCGCGGGCCGCAGATCGCGATAGAACGCCGCGCGCTGGTGCGGGTTCTCGCCATAGCGAAGGTCCTGCAGCTTGACGAAGCGTCCGTTGGCCTGCGATGAAAACTCGGCGCGGTCGGGCACGCCGTCGCTCGGGCCCTTGAGCGACGAGAGATAGTCGCTGATCGCCGCGTCGTAGTCGGCGATGCGGTTGAAGGCGGCCACCGCGAGCGCGAACTTCGTTGCTTCCGGCACGGCGCCGAGCGCGCGCAGCTCGCCGAGCACGCCGGCGTACTGCGAAGCGTCGGTCAGCACCGCGACGTCGCGCCAGTTCTTGGCCGCCGATCGCACCATCGCCGGCCCGCCGATGTCGATGTTCTCGATCGCGTCGGCAAGGGTGCACCCCGCCTTGGCGACGGTCGCCTCGAACGGGTAGAGGTTGACGACGAGCAGATCGATCGTGGCGATGCCGTGCTTGTCGATCGCCGCCATGTGCTCGGGCGAATCACGACGCGCGAGCAGGCCGCCGTGAATGGTCGGGTGCAGCGTCTTGACGCGGCCGTCGAGCATCTCGGGAAAGCCGGTGTGGTCGGCGACCTCGGTGACGGCGATGCCGGCGCCCGTGAGCAGCTTGGCGGTGCCGCCGGTCGAGAGCAGCGTCACGCCGAGTGCCGCGAGCCCGCGGGCCAACTCGACGACGCCGGCCTTGTCGGAGACGGAGATCAACGCGTGCATGGCGGAAGGTCCCGGCAGATCACTTGATGAGCTTGTGCTCGACGAGCTTGCGGCGCAGCGTGTTGCGGTTGATGCCGAGCCACTCCGCGGCGCGGCTCTGGTTGCCTTCGGCGTGCTTCATCACCGTCTCGAACAGCGGTCGTTCGACCACCCGCAGGATCATGTCGTACATCGCCGTCGGCGCCACGCCGCGCAGGTCCCGGAAGTAGGTTTCCAGGCTCTCGTGCACGCACTCCTCGATGTGTTTCTTGTTCGCCATCTCGCGTCTCGAATCCGTCAATGGAATTCACTTGGGCCGACGCGCGCCGCCGGCATCAGGGGCGTCTTGTCGGCCAGTGCGTCGAACCAGTCACCGACCGCTTCGAGCTGCGTATCGCACGAGTCGATCGTGTTCATCTGGTCGCGAAACGCGTCGCCGCCGGGCAGGCCGCGCAGCGTCCAGCCGATATGCTTTCGTGCGCTGCGCACGCCGGCGAATTCGCCGTGCAGCCGGTAGTGGTCGCCGAGATGCTCGACCAGCCAGCGCCGCACATCGGCCACGCGCGGCGGCGGCGCTTCTTCGCCGGTCTCGAGAAAGTGCGCGATCTCGCCGAAGATCCAGGGCCGGCCCTGGGCCGCCCGGCCGATCATGATCGCGTCGGCACCGGTCGCAGCGAACACCGCGCGGGCCTTGTGCGGCGAATCGATGTCGCCGTTGGCGACGACCGGAATCCCGAGCGCGCGTTTCACCGCGGCAACCGTCTCGTATTCGGCCTGTCCCGTGTAGCCCTGCTCGCGCGTGCGCCCGTGCACGGCAACCATCGCGATGCCGGCCGATTCGGCGGCGCGCGCCAGGCGCACGGCGTTCTTCTCCGATGCGCACCAGCCGGTCCGCATCTTCAGCGTCACCGGTACATTGCGCGGCGCGCACGCGGCCACGACGGCCTCGATGATCTCGAGCGCCAGCGCTTCGTCCTTCATCAACGCCGAGCCCGCCCACTTGCTGCACACCTTCTTGGCCGGGCAGCCCATGTTGATGTCGATGATCTGTGCGCCGCGATCGACGTTGTAGGCGGCGGCCTCGCCCATCATCGCCGCGTCGGTGCCGGCGATCTGCACCGAGATCGGATCGGTCTCGCCTTCGTGGTCGGCGCGCCGGCTCGTCTTCAGGCTCGCCCAGAGATCCCTGCGCGAGGTCACCATCTCGCTCACCGCATAGCCCGCGCCGAGGCGCTTGCAGAGTTGCCGGAATGGCCGGTCCGTGACACCCGCCATCGGCGCGGCGAACAGCCGGTTCGCCAGCTTGATGTGGCCGATGCGCATGGGAAGGATGGGAGGGGCGACTGCTGAAAAACGAGGCAGGAGTATAGCGGCGCGAAATCGCGCAAAGCCCTCGGTTCGACCCTCACTCGCTGCTGTCGATAATCGCGGTCGATGGATGCTTGGCTCGACTGGATGATGCGCGTGCTCGCCCTGCCCGAGGTCGGCCTGAGCACGGTCTTCTTCATCGCCTTCCTGGCATCCACGCTGCTGCCGCTCGCTTCCGAGCCTGCGGTGTTCGGACTTGTCAAGCTCAACCCCGACATGTTCTGGCCGGCCATCGTCGCGGCGACGGCGGGCGCTACGCTGGGCGGCGCAATCACCTGGTGGATGGGCTACGGCGCCGAGCGCGCCTACGAGCATGTCACGCACAAGCATCCGGACGGCCGGGCGCTGCGCTGGCTGCGCCGCTTTGGTGCCAAGGCCTGCCTGCTGTCCTGGCTGCCAGTGGTCGGCGATCCGCTTTGCGCCGTGGCGGGCTGGCTCAAGCTGCCGTTCTGGCCGTGCCTTCTCTACATGGCGATCGGCAAGCTCGGTCGCTACCTGGTCTTCACCGCTGCTCTCGTCGGATTCTTTCCAGGACAGTACGTGCGCTGATCGTCTGGCGTGCGCGACACCACCCAAGCCGAATGACATGACAAGCTCTGCCTATCAGGAACTCACCCGGCACTGGACCCGCCTGCATCGCTTCAGCCATCTCCATTCGATTGCGGGATGGGATCGGGCCGCCATGATGCCGACCAAGGGCAGCGAAGCGCGAGCCGGCGCCCTGGCCGAGATGGACGCGCTTCTGCATGGCCTGCGCACCGAGCCGCGCCTGGCGACGTTGCTCGCGCAGGCCGAGGGCGAGTCGCTCGACGAGGTCGCGCGATCGAACCTGCGCGAGATCCGGCGCGACTGGAATAGCTCGAATGCACTGCCGCCGGCGCTGGTCGAGGCGCAATCGCTCGCCACCTCGCGTTGCGAGCATGCCTGGCAGACGCAGCGTCCGGCAGGGGACTGGGCCGGCTTTCTGGGCAACTTCCGCGAGGTGTTGCGGCTCGCCCGCGAGGAAGCGAAATGCCTCGCCGAGGCCAGCGGGCTCGCCCCCTACGACGCCTTGCTGGACAAGTTCGAGCCCGGGACGACGAGTGCAGAGGTCGATCGCGTGTTCGGCGATCTGCAGACCTGGCTGCCCGGCCTGGTGCGCGCGGTTCGCGACAAGCAGTCGCGCGAAACGGTGATCGAGCCCCAGGGGCCGTTTCCGAAAGCGTCGCAACGCGCGCTGAGCCTCGACGTGATGGCCCTGCTCGGCTTCGACTTCGAGGCTGGCCGGCTCGACGAGAGCGCCCATCCATTCAGCGGCGGCGTCCCCGAAGACACGCGCTTGACCACGCGCTACCGCGACGACGACTTCGCGCGCAGCCTGATGGGCACGATCCACGAGACCGGCCATGGGCGCTACGAGCAGAACCTGCCGCGCGAGTTGCTTGGCCAGCCGATTGCGCGCGCTCGCTCGTCGGCGATCCACGAGAGCCAGAGCCTCTCGTTCGAGATGCAGCTGGCCCGCAGCGTTTCGTTCGTCGGCCTGATCGCGCCCTTGCTGATCAAGCATTTCGGCACTCAACCGGCGTTCGAGCCAGGCAACCTGCATCGCTTGCTGACCCGCGTCGCGCCTGGCCTGATCCGGGTCGAGGCCGACGAGCTCACCTACCCGGCGCATGTGATCCTGCGCTATGGCATCGAGAAGCGCCTGATCGATGGCGACATCGAGGCCGACGACATCCCGGCGCTGTGGGATGAAGGCATGGCATCGCTGCTCGGCATCGACACGCGCGGCAATTTCAACGACGGCTGCATGCAGGACGTGCACTGGGGCGCCGGCCTGTTCGGCTACTTCCCTTGCTACAGCCTGGGCGCGATGTATGCGGCGCAATGGTTCGCAGCGATCCACCGCGGCACGCCCGATCTCGACGACCGCGTGGCGCGCGGCAACCTGGCGCCGGTCTTCGACTGGTTGCGCGCCAACATCTGGCAGCAGGCCAGCCGCTGGACGACCGCCGAGCTGGCAATGCGCGCGAGCGGCGAGACGCTCGATCCTGCGCACTTCAGGCGCCATCTCGAGACGCGCTATCTCGGCCGCTCCGCGGCCTGAAACCCGCCTCGGGATGACAAAGAGGACGCCGCGGCGTCCTCTTTGCTTTTTGCAGTCGCGGCGAGTTCGCCGCGTACGCCCTGCCTCAGGCGGCCGACTTGCGCGGCGCGCGCTTGGCTGCGGTCTTCGCCGCAGGGCGCTTCTTCGCGGCGGTGGTCTTCGCCGTCGCGGCCTTCGCAGCGGCTTTGCCCCGTGCCCCGACTTGAGCGCTGAGCGCGTCGATGCGGTCCATCAGCGCCTGCACGTCCCTCGACGAAGGAACGCCGAGCTTCTTCAGAGCCTTGGCGGTGCGCTCCTCGAAAATCGTCTCGAGCTTGTCCCATTGCTTGCCGGCCTTCGACGTGACTTCGTCGGCCATGTTCGTCATCTTGTTCGTGACTTCACCGAATCTCTCTTCGGCGACGCCTTGCGTCTTCTTCTGCAGCGAAGCGCCTTCCTTGACCAGGGCTTCGAACACCTGCTTGCCTTCGGCTTGCGCCTTCGCAAAGGCGCCCATGCCGGCAAGCCAGATTTCCTTGGCCGATTCCTTCACCGAGCTGGCAAGCGCGCTGTCGAACAGGCCGGCGCCGGAAGCGTTCTTCTTCTTGTCGGCCATCGCCTTGAGTTTCTTGACCATGTGATGTTCTCCTGAGGTGTTTGCGGCTGCGAGCTGCAGCACTGAGCGCGACTCTAGGCAGCATTCGTCGGGCGCGCACCCTAATCGACTGCTCCTGGTCGGGTTAGCCCCGCGCAGTGCGTCACCCTGTTTGCAGAAGAATGCGTCTTCTGGGCGCGCACAACAGGGGAACGCATGCACTACTTCGTCACCGGGGCCACCGGCTTCATCGGCCGGCGGCTCGTCAAGACACTGCTCGCGCGGCGCGGCGCGACGGTTCACTTCCTGCTCCGCCAGGAAAGCAAGGGCAAGCTCGACGAGCTGCTCGAGTACTGGGGCGTCGCCGCCGGCGCCAAGGGGCGTGCGATTCCGGTCTACGGCGATCTCACCGCGAAGAAGCTCGGCGTCTCGGCCGACGATGTCAGGAAGCTAAAGGGCCACGTCGACCACGTCTATCACCTCGCCGCCGTCTACGACCTTTCGGCCGACGCCGAATCGCAGATCGCCGCCAACATCGACGGCACGCGCGCGGTCGTCGAGTTCGCGAAGGCGATCGAAGCCGGACATCTGCATCATGTCAGCTCGATCGCGGCGGCAGGTCTGTACGAAGGCGTGTTTCGCGAAGACATGTTCGAGGAGGCCGAGGGACTCGACCATCCCTATTTCATGACCAAGCACGAGAGCGAGAAGATCGTGCGCAAGGAATCGAAGGTGCCCTGGACGGTCTACCGTCCGGCGCTCGTCGTCGGCGACTCGCAGACCGGCGAGATGGACAAGATCGACGGCCCGTACTACTTCTTCAAGCTGATCCAGCGCATGCGCCAGTTGCTGCCGCCGTGGATGCCCTCGGTCGGCCTCGAAGGCGGGCGCATCAACATCGTGCCGGTCGATTTCGTGGTCGCCGCGCTCGACCACATCAGCCACCTCAAGACCGACCTCGACAAGCGTTGCTTTCATCTCGTCGACCCGCTCGGCTACCGAGTCGGCGACGTGCTCGACATCTTCAGCAAGGCGGCGCACGCGCCGAAGATGAACCTGTTCGTCAACGCCGCGCTGCTGGGCTTCATTCCGAAGAGCGTGAAGAAGGGTCTGATGGCGCTGGCACCGGTGCGGCGCATCAAGGGCGCGGTGCTGAAGGACCTGGGCCTGCCCGAGGACATGCTCACCTTCATCAATTTCCCGACCCGTTACGACTGCCGCGAAGCGCTCGCGGCATTGAAGGGCTCGGGCATCGAGTGTCCGAAGCTGCCTGACTACGCCTGGCGCCTGTGGGACTACTGGGAGCGCCATCTCGACCCGGCGCTCAAGATCGATCACTCGCTGCGCGGCACGGTCGCCGGCAAGGTGGTGCTCGTCACCGGCGGCTCTTCGGGAATCGGCCTGGCCGCGGCGGTCAAGTTCGCAGAAGCCGGCGCCATCACCGTGATCTGCGCGCGCGACGAGGCCAAGCTGGTCGAGGCCAAGCGCGAGATCCTGGCTGCGGCAGGCAAGGGCGCGATCGTCGAGACCTATTCCTGCGACATCGCCGACGAGGCCGGCTGCAAGGGCATGGTCGACTGGCTCAATGCCACGCACGGCGGCGTCGACTTTCTCGTCAACAACGCCGGTCGCTCGATCCGCCGTGCGATCGAGGCGAGCTACGAGCGCTTCCACGATTTCGAGCGGACCATGCAGCTCAACTACTTCGGCTGCCTGCGCGTGACGATGGGCTTCCTGCCCGGGATGGTGGCCAAGAAGAAAGGGCACATCGTCAACATCAGCTCGATCGGCGTTCTGACGAATGCGCCGCGGTTCTCGGCCTACGTCGCGTCGAAGGCGGCGCTGGATGCGTGGACGCGTTGCGCGTCGAGCGAATACGCCGACATGGGGATCAGCTTCACCACCATCAACATGCCGCTGGTGCGCACGCCCATGATCGGCCCGACCAAGCTCTACGACAACGTGCCGGTGCTGTCACCAGAGGATGCGGCGAACATGATCGCGGAGGCCTGTGTGGAAAAGCCGGTGCGGATCGCGACCCGGCTCGGCATCACCGGCGAGCTGATGCATGCGCTGGTTCCGCGTGTGGCGCAGATCGTCATGAACTCGACTTTCAGGATGTTTCCGGACAGTGCGGCGGCCAAGGGCGACAAGGACAAGAAATACCAACCCAGCGCCGAAGCCATCGCGATGCAGCAAATGATGCGCGGCATCCATTTCTGACCCGGATGGACTGCGGCTTCGCCGCCGTCCACGCGGGTTGGGCTCGTTCGACGGATCACCGCGCCTGAAGGCGCGGCGTCCGTCAACTCGCCCCTGGGCTCGGCCGCCAGAGGCGGCCTTGCCTCTTCTGCTCCGGGAGCGCTATTGCAGGCGGTAGATCCGGTTTTCGCGGAAGGGCGAGCGCACCAGCACGGGACCGGTGGGGGTCGCGTTGCGGTTGGCGCTGAGCACGCCCGAGCGAACGCTTGTCGGCGGCGTGCACGCGCCGGTGTTGCGCAGGCCGAGCGCCACTTCGAGCTGGTTCTCGGCCGGGTCGCCCAGCGCGTGCGCGAAGTCGTCGGCCACGACGCAGGCAGCTGCCGGCGTGAAGCCGTCCGCATAGTCGCCGAAGCCGACGTTGTTGACGCCCTGGAACTGGATCGCGAAGTAGGTCGTGTTGCAGTTGTCCTTCGGGAAGAAGCCGTAAGGCTTGCCGCAGGTCGTGCCGCCGATCAGGTTCACCGTCACGCCAGCGCCGCGCAAGCCGTTGACGATGGCTTCGCTCGCCGAGCACGTGTCGGCGCTGGTCAGCACGAAGACGCGGCTCAGGTTGAGCGTGGGCAGCGGCTGGCCGGTCGGCACCGTGAAGCCCTCGCCAGTCGAATGGAAGTCGGTGGTTCGCTGCGCCAGGCTCTGGTTGAACGGATTGCGGTCGTTGTAGTTGATGCGCTCGAAGAAAGCGCCGTTGGTGTGCGAGCCGCCGATCATGTAGGCGAGCTCGGAGGCGATGTCCAGGTAGCCGCCGCCGTTGTAGCGCAGGTCGAGCACGAGGTCCGTCACGCCCGCGGCCTTCAGCGTATTGATGCCGGCGACGAGCTGCGCCTCGGCGGTCGCGATATGGTCGTTGAACAGCATGTAGCCGACGCTGGCGTTCGGCGCCGGCAGCGCGCCTACGTTTTGCACCGGCGTTTCCGTGATCGCCTGAGCGTTCATCGTCACGTCGACGAGCGTGCCGTCGGGCTTGCGGAAGCGAAATGAATGGGTTCCCGTCGCCGTAGGAAAGAGTCCGGCGTTCAGGGTCGCGACATCGCTGCCGTTGGCGAGGTCGACACCATCGACCAGCACGACCGAGTAGCCGCGCGCGATGTTGTTCGTGGTGGCCGGTGTCCCTGGTTGCGTAAAGGCGACGACCGCACTGCGCGGTGGCGTCGATGCAACCAGGGCGATCTCGAAGCCGTAGCCGTAGGCGATTCCCGATTGCGACAGCGCGACCCAGGTCGGCGTGTCGTACGTGAAGTGGAACTGGTCCTTCGGCTTGCCCGACGCCGTCGTCAGCGGCGTCTTCAGCGTCGCGAAGTAGTCGAGCGGCGTCGCATACGCGGTCGGATCGAGCGTCGTTGCCGACAGCGCCCGAACGTCCAGGTACCAGAGATAGGTCTCGTCGATCCACGAGCGCAGAAATGCCTTTTCTGTCGCGAGGCTGCCCTGGGTATCGGTCGATCGGGGCGCGGCGCACTGTTGCGCCAGCGAGGCCGAGCTCGGCAGGCCGCTGCCGCCACCGAGCGGCGAACCGCCGCCATCGCCACCGCCGCCGCCGCAACTCGCGAGCAGGGCTGCACACCCGGCGATGGCAGACAGGCGAAGCAGGCGGCGCGAAAGCGAAGACGCGAATCGTGGCAATGACATGAATGGCTCCGGACGATTGATCCCGTCGGCGCTCGATCGGCCGACCGTCTGACCGCTAGCTTAACCAATCGTCGCCTCGCCCCGCCGCCACCGTGGCGCAACGAGATGTCACCGGACCTACTGCGACTTGCCCATCGTTTGTGCCCTCGCCGTCACGAGCGCTGGCTCGGCCCGGAACTGCTGGGGGAACATGCTCTTCAGGTTGGCGATCTTGGGCAGGTCGAAGCGGGCGATGTAGCCCGACTCGGGATGCAGCGTCAGGTAGTCCTGGTGATAGCCCTCGGCCGGATAGAACTCGGTCAGCGGCACGACCTGCGTGACGATCTTCTTCGGATAGGCCCTGGCAGCGTCGAGCTGCGCGATGTAGCGCTCGGCCGTCTGCTTTTGCGCCGGGTCGGCGTAGAAGATCGCCGAGCGGTATTGCGGACCGCTGTCCGGGTCCTGGCGATTGAGCTGGGTCGGGTCGTGGGCGACCGAGAAGTAGATCTGCAGCAGCGTGCCGTAGCTCACCTTCTTCGGGTCGTAGGTGATCTTCACCGACTCGGCGTGTCCCGTGAGGCCGCTGCCGACCATCTCGTACTGCGCCGTTTCCTTCTTGCCGCCGGAATAGCCGGACACCGCTTGCACGACGCCGTTGACGCGCTGGAAGACGCCTTGCACGCCCCAGAAGCAGCCGCCAGCGAAGACTGCAGTCTGCACGTTCGACGCGCTCGCTGTTTCGTCGCTCGCGGGCGCGGGGATCTTCACCGCTGATTCGGCCGCCGAAGTGCTGTTCAGGTGAAGGGCGCCCGCCATCAGGGCCAGCGCACCGGCCCAGCCGGCCAGGGTCCCGGCAGTGCGCCCGAAACGCCTAGGCAAGGATGAGGAATATTTCATGATCGTCGTCGCCTTGTGGGGATGTGAATCGATTGGTCGGGGCCCGGTGGCCAGTCATTACAACACTATGATCGGTGCCCCTCGGCAGCCTTGCCAGGCGCTCAACTTCGCACTCCCGGAGACCACTGGATGGGAACACTGTTCGCCTTGCTCGGCTTGAACGCCCCGAAGACGCTCGCCACCGTCGGCGCGCCCGGATCTTCGGACTCGACCGCTCCAGCCAAGGCCGTCGATGCCGCACAGTTGATGCAGCGGCACCAGAAACTCAAGGGCGACCTCGACAAGATCATCGCCAAGGGCGGCACGCTTGCCAAGAGCCTGCAGGACCAGCTCTCGGAGTTCACCAAGGCCGTGCGGGCGAAGACATTCGACGCCGCGGCCAAGATCCTCGACCGGCTCGAAGAAGTCGTCTGGATGGACACGGGCAAGACACCCCAGACCGGCGGCGCGCCGAAGACCGGCGCACCCGCCGATCCCGACGATCGGGCAGTGGTCGAGCAGTTCCAGACGGTCGAGGACTTCATCCAGGCGATCGTCGACCCCGCAGCCAAGACCTCGCTCGGCACGGAGCTCGCGGCGCACAAGCAAAGCCTCGACAACGCGCGTGGCGAAACCGATCCGAAGAAGCGCAGCGCCAAGCTGAAAGGACTTCTGCCCGTCGCGAAAAAGCTGGCAGACAAGTCGGCGCAGCTCGGCATTGCCGATCAGCAGCGTCGCGACGTTGCCGCGGCCAAGGCCGAGGTCGACGCGACGATGACCCAGATCACGGCGCTGGTGCTCGGCGGCATCGCCGCGCCCGCGGCGCGCGACAAGGTCAACGTCGATCTCAAGAAGCTCCAGGTCGTGGTCGAGAAGGCGGCGAAGACCAAGGATCCGAAGCCGGCTCTCGCTGCGTTCAACGCTGCCAAGCCGGCAGCGCGCGACCTGCTCGGCAAGGCCCAGGCCGCGGCAGGTGCGCCGCAATGGGCCGAAGGCCAGCTCAAGCCCTTGCTCGATGCCGCCAAGGCAGCCATTGCCGCGATCGCCGCGGCAACGCCGAAGGATGTGCTGACGAAGGATGTCGGCGCGATCGAGGCCGACATCGCCAAGTTCCAGACCGCCAACGACGTCGCATCGCTGCAGAAGGTGGTGGCGCCGCGCCTGCAGAAGCTGCATCACTTCGCGACCGCGCTGGGCAGCGCGTCGGCGCGCGCCGACGCCGAGCTGCAACGCGCCGCGACCATGATCGGCGGCTTCGAGCCAACGCGCAGCGTCGAGATCAAGAACCGACTGCAGCTGCTGCAATCGCACAAGCAATCGGTCTGGCCGATCGGCGCTTCGCCCGAGGAGATGGACAAGTCGATCGCCATTTTCGAGGCGTCGATTCGCACCTTCATCGCCGACGCCGAGGTCCTCAAGCTCAAGCTCGATTCGCTCAAGGACATCGCCGCCCTGCGCAAGCGCGTCGACGACCTCAAGCCGCGCACCGACAAGGCAAGCGAAACGCCGGTGCCGAAGTTCATCGAGAAGGCGCAGAAGGACGTTCGCGACGATCTCGCGGCGACCATCGCCGAGCTCGACAAGGAAGACCTGAAGAAGGCCGAGGCGGCGTTCGGCAAGCTGGTGGCCGCGCTCGACCTGATGGAGTCCTGGAAGCACGCGCTCGATGACTTCCGGCAAAAGCTGGCTGCCGCCGACAGCGGCGAGATCAAGGCCGCGCTCGGGCTGAAGCTTGAGCCCGCGGCGTTGAAGAAGACCTGCACGGCAGCGATCGGCAAGGAACGCAAGGAGATCGTCGAGCTGGCCGAGGCAGGCTATCCGACGCCCGCGAGCAAGCGGATCCCGCAGTGGGTCGTCGGCGCCAAGGCATGGGCCGGCGCCAAGGAGGCGTACGACAACATGCACAGCGGCAGGCCGAGCTCCGACTTGCTGACCAAGCTCGCCAACGCGCCTGGCGGCGGCCCGGTGCTCGACGCGCTGGTGGCCGACCTGCCCGACGACATCGACCAGGACGTGCTGACCGAGGCGGTGAAGGCGCGCTACGGCATCAAGCTCGAGCAGTTCGACCATCGCACCGACGCCAACAAGGGCACGACGCGCACCGCCGCGAATCCGAAGTCGCCCGACAAGGACCTGAAGGGCCTCTACAAGGTGCTCGGCCAGGTGCCGCTCAAGGACACCAAGAACGTCAAGAACATCGAGCGCTATACCGAAGAGTCGGGCGGCGCTTCCTATCGCAACGGCGCCGGCCTGGTGAAGCTCTATTGCGGCCGGCCCGGCGACGGCAACAACCAGGACTTCAACAAGAAGGGCGAGCTGGTTCCCGAAGGCGAGAAGATCGACAAGGACTGCGAGCCGATCAACCCCAAGGTGAAGGTGCCGTACTTCAACTTCGCCACCCTGCACGAGGTCGGCCATGCGGTCGACGACGTGAAGGGAGTGATGAAAGGCGGGCGCAACGCCGACGCCGGCTGGCAGACGCACAGTGCCGCCGACATCGGCAACATCGCGGGCGATCACTTCCACTACGACAAGACCTATCTCGGCGCGGTGACGGCGTCGCTCAAGAGCGTCGAGCCGCCGGTCAAGCCGCCGCCGCCCACCGGCGTCAAGCCCGAGGACTGGGACCTGGCGCGCAGGCAGGCGGTCGACTGGATCAAGTCGATCCGCGAGGGCGCGGGCTTGTGGTGGCACGGCGCCGCCTGCAAGCAGGCGGCCCTCGGTAGCCGGGTCTACCACGAGGCCTACAAGGATTGGGGCAACTGGGTCAGCTACGACCTCGGCGCGCGCGCGAAGGGCGTCACCGGCTACCAGTTCCGCGCTCCTGGCGAATGGTTCGCCGAGCTCTACGCCACGTTCTTTTCGCAGAAGATGAACCCGAAGCATCCGGCCGCCAAATGGCTCGCCAAGCTGAAGTCCGAGAAGACCTGAAGCGCCCTGGCGGCGTGACGATGAACTGATCCGAGGAGAGCGAATGTCACTTTTCAGGACGACCCAGATCGTCTGTCCGGTGTGTGCGACGCCGATCGACTTCGAGTCGGTCGACAGCGTCAACGCCGATCGCCGTCCGGACTTGCGCCAGGCGATCCTCGACGGCAGCTTCCAGCAGCTCGACTGTCCGAACTGCAAGACGCGCTTTCGCCTCGACTCGAACTTCAACTACCTCGACATCGGCCGCGGCCAGTGGATCGCCGCCGAGCCCGTTGCGGCGGCGGCCGACTGGAAGGAGCACGAGGAGATCGTCCGCGAGCTGTATTCGCTGGCCTATGGCGCGATGGCGGGCGAGCTGGCGCGCGAGGTCGGCGCGATGTTGAAGCCGCGTCTCGTATTCGGCTGGCCGGCGTTGCGCGAGAAGCTGCTCGCCGGCGGCAACGGGCTCGACGACGTCGCCATCGAAGCCTGCAAGGCGACGGCGATGCGCAACACCGCCGACCTGCCGTTCTCGGGCGATGCCGACCTTCGCCTGGTCGACGTCAAGGACGACAAGCTGGTGTTCGCGTGGGTCAATCCGGCCGACAACACCACCGGCGAGATGGTCGCGATGCCGCGCTCGCTTCACGACGAGATCGTCGCCGACGAAGATGGCGACTGGCACGCGTTCAAGAGCGACTTCGAGAACGCGATCTATGTCGACCTGAACCGCATGCTGGTTGCCCAGCCCGACTGACCCCGGTCAGCGCGCACCGGGCTGGCCGCGGCCCAGGAACGCGCCGTCGGCTTCGAGGGCTTGTTGAAGCTCTGCCGCCGGCAAGTCGTGCGGAGAGGCTTCGCGATGCAGGGCGAGTGCCGCTGCCGTTCCCGCTGCCTGGCCCATGACGAAGCACGGCCCCGAGACGCGGGCCGCCGAGTGACCCTCGTGCGTCATCGATGCGCAGCGGCCGGCGACAAGCAGGTTCATGGCGCCTCGCGCGGACTCGCGCCTGGGCAGCAGCATGCGATACGGCAACTGGTTGAAGCCGCGCGAACCCTGCGCTGGCCAGCGCCATTCCACGTCGCCGGCCACATGCAGCTCGAGCGGCCAGCCGTTGACGCCGATGGTGTCGACGAAATCGGCGCAGC
>JBDTNU010000019.1:0-23604 GCA_039933535.1 Caldimonas sp.
TCAAGGCGCTGGTGAAGGCCGGCGCCGAGATCGTCTGGGTCGGCCATGCCGAGCCCTGGATCAAGCTGCCCGGACTCGACGACATCACCGCGCTTCCGCAGGTCACGCTGGTGCCGCTCGACCTGACCAACGGACGCTCGGTGACCGAGCTTGCCGGCGAGATCGGCGGCAAGGTCGACATCGTCGTCAACAACGCCGAGGTGCATCGCGCCTTCGGCATTGCCGCGCGGCGCGGCACCGACGCCGCCCGGGCCGAGATGGACATCAACTACTTCGGCCTGCTGCGCCTGGCGCAGGAGTTCGGCCCGGCGCTCAAGGGCCGCTCCGCCGACGGCGAGACCCACGCCGCGGCCTGGGTGAACCTGCTCTCGGTCTATGCGCTCTCCAACTTTCCGCCGCACGGCACCTTCTCCGCCTCGAAGGCGGCAGCGCATTCGCTCGCTCAATGCCTGCGCGCCGAGATGCGCGCCAGCGGTATCCGCGTGATCAATGTCTTTCCCGGGCCGATCGACGACGAGTGGAACCAGAACCTGCCGCCGCCGAAGGTCACGCCCGCGGCGCTGGCGAGCGCGATCGTCAAGGCGCTGAAGGAAGGCATCGAGGACGTCTACCCCGGCGACGTGGCGCAGGAGTGGCTGGAACGCTGGCGCGAGAACCCGAAGGTGCTGGAGCGGGAGTTGGCAGCCGGCGGTTAAGAGCAGAGCGACGCATCTTCGACCAGGCGCTCAGCGCGTGCCCGGCGGCGCCAGCTGGCCGAGCCCGAGTCTGCCCGCGCGGCCGCCGCCGGCCCGCATCGGCGCTGGCGGGGGCGTCGCAGGCACCGAACGCTGGCGCAGCCAGCCGGTGCCGTAGACGATGTCGGGCCGGCCGTCGCCATTGACGTCGCCGATCGCGAGTATTCCCGGCGAGTCCGAGCCGTAGTCGGCCACCGGAAAGGTCTCGGCGCCGCCGAGCGTGCCGTCGCTGCGCTGACGATTCAGCGCGATCGGCCAGCCGCCCCACGAGGAAGAGACCACGTCGAGGCGCCCGTCGCCGTCGATGTCGGCGACCCGCAGTCGGCTCGCATTGGTGGCAGCCCGCACGCTGGAGATTGGGCCGAGCTGCCCCTGCGCGTCCTGCAGCATGACGCCGATCGACGAGTCGAAGACGAGCGAGACGACGACGTCGTTGCGTCCGTCGCCATTGATGTCGCCGATGGCCACGCCCTCCACGCCGGCAATGGTCGGCCCAGCCCGATACTGCGGGCTCGCAAAGCCGCCGTCGGACTGCTGCAGGACGATGCCGATCTCGTGGCCGGGCACGACGTCCATGCTCGTGATCACGATGTCATGGCGGCCGTCGCCGTTGATGTCGCCGACCGCCATGTCGCCGAAGCCCCCGACATCGACCGGCACCGAAATCGGCGCGCCGAAGCTGCCGTCTGTGCCCTGCAGCCAGATCTGCACCGCAGCGCCGTCGAATGGGCGGCCGACAAGATCAGGCCGACCGTCACCGTTCATGTCCGCGACGCGTACCACGTAGCTCGCCCCGGTGACGATCGTCTGGGTGCTGGCGAGCGTGCCGTCCGACTGCCTCCGGAAGACTTCGATCGCATTGCCGGCGCTGGCAGCGATGACGGCGTTCTTGCCCTGGCCATCGAGGTCGGCCACGATCAGCGTGTCGATGTCGGCGTTGTAGCTGCCGGCGGTGGCATAGCGCTTCGGCGCCGCGAGCGTGCCGTCGGCCTGTCCGGCGAAGACGAACAGCTTGTATTGATCGGGCGAGCCGAAGTTGAAGCCCGTCGCCATCACGACGTCCGGGCGGCCATCGCCGTCGACGTCGCCGACGGCCACCGCGCTCACGCCCGCTGTGGTGACGAGGGTCTGCGCCGCCGCGAAGCGACCGGGGTCGGCGGTGAAACCCCACGACCCGCCGGCCGTGCGATTGCCGAACTTGTCGGCGACGCCCGAGACCAGCACCTGGTAGCGCCCCTGTGTCACCAGCGGGGCGAGTGGCGTCACCGTGACGGTGCGTCCCGAAAGGCTGACGCCGATGTCGACGAATCGGTTCTCGGTCAGGCTGGCGACAGAGATCGAGCCGGCGATGACGGTCGCAGGGTCGGGGTCCTCGTCGAGCGTGAAGACGATCTTCGCGTCGAGCGGCACTTCGACTGCGTTGGCCAGTGGCTGCACCGGCGTCACCGCAGGCCCTGTCGCGTCAATGCTGAACTGCCACGTGACTTCGGCGGCCAACGGATTGCCGACCAGGTCGAGCGCGTTCGTCACGCGTGCGGTGTAGGTGCCGCTGACCAGCAGCGCCGAGGGCGTGAACACCGCCGTGCGGCCGTCGGGCTGCCACCGCACGCTGCCCGCGACCGCCTGGCCGTCGGGCCCGGTGATGTGCCAGCCCGAGGAGTCGCTGCCGCTCTGGTCGATGGCTTCGCTGAAGGTCAGTGTCAGCGCTACGCAGCAGCCGCCGCTCAGGCTGCCGGGGTCGGGCGTCTTCGCCACCACGGTTGGTGCGACGTTCTCGCTGCGCCGGGTACCGAGGCCCCAGCCTGTGATGCCGGTATCGGTACGGCTGGTCGAGCCCGAGCCGCTGACCGTCAGCAGATTGCGAACGGGGCCGATGTCCGGCGCGTACCAATCGTCCGAGGTCGCGGTCACGGTGATCGACTGTCCATTGATCGACAACGTCGCTGTCTGGGTGACAACGGTCTGCACGTGCGCCACTTGCGTGTAGCTGCCGGCCGCGGTGGTCAGCGATTCGAAGCCGAGCACGGTGGCTACGGCATGCACGGCGACCTTGTCGGCCCGGCCATCGCCGTCGATGTCCTCGACGGCCGGCAGCGTCTTGTCTGCCAGCAGCCACTGGTCACCTGCAACGATCGGCAGGCGCAGGACCTGCAGCGGACCGAGCCCGGCGGTGATCGGGTCTGAACCAGGGCCAGGCACGAGCGTCACCGCGCTCGCGGTGCGCAGGTAGTACTCGATCGCTACAAGGCCCGAGCCGGTCGTCTCCACCACCATTGCCGTGCCGCCGCTGACGGCCTGGGTACCGGTGACGCGCACTGTCGAATGGGCGCCGCCGTCGTCGAGGTACAGCCAGCGATCGCCGACCGCGAGGGGATAGTAGTCGGCACCGGCACCGGCCCTCGGCCCGTCGCCGCCGGCCGGCGAACCGCCGCCACCGCTGCCACCGCCGCCACACGCGACGGCCACGATTGCCGTCGCGCACACGAGCGCCCTTCGACCCGCCTTGAACCAGCTTGCCCGCATGTCTTGCCTCCCCGCTCCCGCGACGAGAAGTTTGCCAGCTTCGGCACGCCGCGCAAAGGCTCGGCGCAGCGCTCAGGCGTGGATTGCACTGCCGTCGCTCCGGCCCGGGGAACCCGCGGCCCGTCAGAGCGTAGGCTCGGTTTCCTGCAGCGCTTCGTAGAGCGTGCCGAACGCGGGGTCGGCTTGGCCGTCGCCACCGGTGAACCGTGCGCGCACGCTCGGCGGCAGTGCGGCGAACGCTGTTGGCGTGGCGTCTTTCCGTGCGACGGCCGTCGCCAGCGAGCAGGCGCTGCGCAGGGCGAGGTCGAGGGGCCCGGCGCCGTCGTCCAGCGGCTGCGCGGCGTTGCGGATCGTCTCGGCGACCGATTGCGGGAAGCCGATGGTTTCGACCCACATCGCGCCGACCGTCGGATGGTCGGTGCCGAAGGCGCCGGCCTCGATGCCGGCAAGCTCGGCGCCGCGAACCACGGCGTAGCCGGTGAACATGAGGTCCGCGATTTCGGGATAGGTCTGGCACAGGATGAGATGGCCGGTGGCGTGCAGCAGGCCGCAGACGTACGCTTCCTCCGGATCGGCCTGGAGCCGGGGCGCGAGCTTGTTGGCGGCGGTCGCGGCCACCAGCGCGTCGCGCCAGAAGGTGGGCAGGTCGATGCCGGGAATTTCCTTGAACGACGATGCGACCCCACAGGCGACGATGAGCCTGCTCAGCGCCTGCGTTCCGATCATGGAAATCGCCGCGTCGATCGAAGCCATCGAACGCTTGCCGCCGAAGAACGACGAGTTGGCGAGACGCAGCACCTTCGCGCTCAGCACCGGATCGCGCGAGAGCGCCTCGCCGATCTTGCGCGAGTCGACGTCCGGGTCGCGCAGCGCCTCCATCACGAGCTGCACGACGCGCGGAATCGTCGGCAGCTCGACGCGGCCGGCGGCGATGTCGTTGATGAAATTGGGCGTGTGGATGGCGGGCGCCGGATTCGTCTCGACGGCCTTCTTTTCCGGCTCGAGGGTGAATGCCGGTACGTAGCTTTGAATCATGTCGGCAAATCTGGTCAGCGGCTCGGGGGTGGGGCCTGAAGTGTTCACGATATCGGCCGTCGGCGTGCTCGGTCAGCGAACCGAATTCGAGGCTTTCTGCTCGGTTTCGCGGCCTCGGAAGCGGCCGACCCGCTTCTGGCGCAAACTAGCAAAGACGATTGAAGGAACAGGATGCGAATCCTTCGACTTTGGGTCCCGGTTCTCGCCATTGCGCTGGCTGGCGGCGCTGCCAGCGCGGCGCCGCTCACCCATGCGCAAGCGCTGAAGGCACTCGACGAATCCGAGATCGGCGCGCGCGTGACTGCCATCGCGCGGCTGGCCGAGATCGGCAAGATCGCCGACGTCGATCGCCTGCTCGGCCGCCTCGTCGACGCCGATCCCCAGGTGCGCGCACTGGCCGCCGCCGCCACCTGGCAGATCTGGAGCCGCTCCGGCGACCCGGCGATCGACAAGCTGTTCGCGCGCGGCCTCGAGCAGATGCAGGCCTCGACACTCACGGAAGCCCTCGCGACGTTCAGCCTCATCGTGCAGCGCAGGCCCGGCTTCGCCGAAGCGTGGAACAAGCGCGCGACGATCTACTTCCTGCTCGGCCGCAATGAAGAATCGCTCAAGGACTGCGACGAGGTCTTCAAGCGCAACCCGAAGCACTTCGGAGCCTTGGCAGGCGCCGGCCAGATTCATCTGGCGCTGGGCAACCCCGAGCTCGCGCTCGAATTCTTTCGACGCGCGGTCGACGTCAATCCGAACCTCGAGGGCCCGAAGGAAATGATTCCCGTGCTCGAGGAGCTGCTGCGCGGGCAGCGGCCGAACCGGACCTGAGCGAGACGCGTCGCGCGAGAGCTCGGCCGGATTCACGATTCCTTGCCGGGAACGAAGGCGCCAATCAGGCGCAGTTTGACGCGCTGCCATGCCTTTCGTTCGCACCCTGGCGGCTTTTGGCCGGCGATTGCGCTTTAGTGTTCATGAGCCGGGCCTTGCCCGCGCGTGTTCGTCGAGTGGAGATCCGGAAATGTCGCTGCTTCAATTGCTGAACCTTCCCCAGCCCAAGGTCCTTGCGCTGGCGGGCGGCTCGTCGATTTCACCTGTCGCTTCGGGGTCTGTTGCTTCCGGCGCAGCCCATGCGAACGGCGCCAAGCCGGCCGAGGCCAAGGGCGCCCACGCTAACGGCGCTGGCGACGCGGAGGTGCATGCCGAGGCGCAGAAGGCGCGCGGCGCCGTCGAAGCGCGTCAGAAAGAGGCACGTGAGACGCTGGTTCGCTTCAACAAGCTCTCGCCCCTGCTCGACCAGAAGATCGCCGCGGCGACCGGCGAGGCCAAGAAGAAGCTGGTCGAGCAGAAAGGCCAGTTCGACAAGAAGGTGGCCGAGGCGGTGAAGACCATCGACCAGGCGCAAGCCGATCTCAAGGTGATCTCCAACCCGGCGAGCGGGCGCGAAGAGGTGGTGAAGATCCTGGCGCGGCATGGCACCCAAGCCAAGGTTTCCGAAGAAATGGAGATCAGCTCGCCAGGCATGGAGTCGACCAGGAAAAAGGTCAACCACGACGTGACGACGACCACCACGTCGTACGAGAAGGGCAAGGCGACGACCGAGACCGAGCACGACAAGCAGCACGTCGGCCTGGGTGGCGTGACGCGGGAGCACTCGAACGAGAAAGTGGTGCAGACCAAGGACTCCACCGCCCGCACCAGCGAAGAGAAGAAGAGCCACGTCTCGCTCACCGGCAAGGTCTCGCTCGACGAGAAGAAGGTCTCCGAGGTCGAGCTGGCCGACGGCCGCAAGTCGTCGGTCGAGCACAGCACCGCCAAGGAGATCAGTGCCAAGGGCGCCGAGAAGACCGAGACGCACAAGGTCACCAACTTCGACGGCTCCGGCACCGAAACGACGAAGAAGCAGGGCGTCGAGCGCGGCGAGGGCAAGGTCACGGCGACCACCAGCACGACGGTGACGCAGACCTCGAAGAGCGGCACGGCACACACCACCGACAAGAGCGCGAGCGGCGGCTTCGACGCCAAGGACGGCGCCATGGGCGCGCATGGCGGCCTCGACGGTGGCAAGTCGGTCACCAACAAGAAGGGCATGCAGGCCGGCGGCACCCTCAGCGTGCACGCCAACATCTCGTGCAAGATCGGCGAGCCCAAGGGCGACCCGAAGATGTACGAGGTGTCGCTGACGGTGAGCTTCGAGGCCTCGGCGGGTGTCTCGGCCGGCGCCGGCAAGAAGGAAGGCTCGGACGCCTCGGTCGGCGTCGAGGCCAAGGCCAGCCTCGAAAAGAGCATGACCGTGACGCACATGCTGGGCGAGGCCGATCTGGCCGACTACACGAAGGCCTTGGAGGACGCGTCCAAGAAGGGCGGCAAGGTCGCCGCGACGCACGCCGAGTTCGCCGTCATCTCGGCTGGCGTCAATCAGGGCTGGGACGCGGCGCGGGCGCTGTATTCGGGCAAGGCGCTCAGCAAGAAGACGGCGGACAGCCTGACGCACAAGGGCGACTCGATCACGGTCACCGACAAGAAGACCGGCAGCCTCGGTGCCAACGCCAAGGTCAAGGCCGTCGCCATCGGCGCGAGCGTGACCGACTCCCAGGAAGACTCGAAGAAGCTGACGCGCAACGACAAGGGCGCGCTCGACGTCGACACCAACTCGGCGCACACGCGGCAGAAGAGCCTCTCCGGCGCCGTCGACCTGGGCGCCGCGGGCATGAACCTCGGCACCACGCACACGCACCAGACGAGCTTCGGCTACTCGATCACGATCGACCCCAAGAACGACCCCAAGGGCAAGATCCTCGAGGCGCTCGGGGCGTGCAAGACCCAGGACCAGTTCGAGAGCTTCATCAAGACCTACAAGGGCAAGATGACCCTGACCGCCCGCACGACCGGCAAGTCCGACGCCGACAGTAGCGAGACCGGTGTCACGGTGCTCGGCGTCAAGGCCAGCATCGGCACGCACACCGGCGTCGATGAGCAGACCAAGACCGACGCCGACGGCAAGCTGATCCACAAGACGGTGGCGGGGCATGCGGGCGCGGGCGGCAAGCTCGGCTCGATGGCCGACTCGGAAGACGACGACGCGACGGCCGAGATCGACGGCGATGGCGAGGCGTCCCTGGACATGAGGCGGACGAAGAACTCCAACCACAGCGGCCGGGCGGTCGACAAGAAGCTGAAGAAGATCGCCGAGAAATACGCTGGCGAGGGCAAGAAGACCGGTGCTCTCGCTTCGGCCGCCGGCGGCGAAGAAGACGACTCGGCCACGCGCGACGTGAGCGGCCTCACCCTCACCACCGCCGACCTGAAGAAGCTGGGCAGCGTGGCCTGCCACAGCATTCCCGCATTTGCCGGCGCGCGTCGACGCTGGCAGGAGTACGACGATCTCAAGGCGGCCGCGATTGCGATCGCCAAGGCCAACGGCGCACCCGGCGCCGTCGCCGAGCACCTGGCTCGCTTCATCGGTGGCGACACCGGCCGCCGCGAAACCATCGACCTCTACGTGCGCGGCGGCTACCACAGCACGATGGGCCATGCGTACGAGTTTCCCGATTCGCTGCGCGACCAGGAAGACGACTACAAGGAGGTGCTGGTCCCCAATATCGTCGACAAGCTCAACAGCCTGGGCAACACCAAGGCGCTGGCGATGTGCAAGAAGCTCGCGCCGATCTGCGACCGGCTGATCGCCAAGATCAGCGCCTGCAAGGACTTCGACAACCCGGCGACAAAGAACGAGATGCTGCAGCGCCTGGCGCACTACAAGAACGTGTTCGCCGAAGGCATCCGCGGCTACGGCGGCGACATGAATGCGGCGACCGATCCCAAGTTCCTGGCCGAGAAGCGCGACACCCTGATGAAGCAGTGCCAGTCGTTCTACCAGGGCCAGGAGGAAATCAAGGGCGATCTCTACGACCTGCTCGACGGCGACAAGCATTTTCTCGCCCGCGAGCGTGGCGAGGCCCGCGGGCACCTGCGCCGGCTCGACGACCTGTTCATGCGTTGGGACGTCGACTACGCGGAGCTGAAGGGCGTGTACAAGCAGCTCGGCAACCCGTACTTCGACATGCCGCTGCTGCGGCCCAACAAGGCCATCAGCGATTTCTACGAAGCCGCGGCGAACCCCTGAGCGGTCTCAGCCCTCCTCGGCCGGAAACGGCTTGATCGTCCGCCCCTCGCCGGGCTTGATGTTGTCGAGGTGCTTCACCATCGACGCATAGCGCGGGTCGCCCGGCGGGATGACGAGCAGGGCCTCGCCGATGGTGCCGTCGTTGGTCTCGGTGCGCAGCCGCATCTCGAGCGTGCCGTCCTTTTCCATGTAGGCGCTGCCGACGTTGTCGACCTGCTTCGCGGGCGGTTGAAATTCGTTGGGCGAGGTGGCCATCGAGTGCTCCAGTGTTGGTTCGCGGCGCGCTTACGCACCCCAGGGATTGGCGACCCAGAAGGCTTCGAGCTTGGGCCACTTGGGGCTGGTGCCCAGGTGCATGGCGAAGCTTTCGGCAAACGTCTCCGAGGTCGCACCGGCGTCGTTGGTGCCGCCCTCGGGCGTGGTCAGGAAGTAGTCGTCGCGGTGGCCGAACAGGCCGGTCGGCGAGCCGAGCGCCTTGTCGTCGTCGCGCGCCTTGAGGAACGCCGCGTTCTTGCTCTTCGGTGTGCCGTCGGCGGCGTCGAAGGCGTGCCCGCCCTCGTGGCCGATCAGGTTCGGCGTGCCGTGCGGGATCGGGCCTTCGCTGGGGCCGGGCACGTGCCGCTTGCCGTCTTTTTCCATCGTGCCGACGACCACCTTCTTGACCGAGCCGCTGTAGACGCCGGGCACCTTGTCCCAGGTCGAGCCAGCTGGCCAGCCGCGAGGCAGTACGCCCGCCAGCTCCGGCATCACCTCGGTGACCGGGCCGCGGCAGCACTCGGTCTGGATGCCGTTCTTGTTCAGGTTCTCGAGAACGGACTTCGGGAACTTCTTCATGCCATCGGCCACCGCCTTGGCGTCGTCGGCGGTCGAGGTGCCGCCGGCGCGCAGGTTCTTGCCGATCTCCTGCGCCACGGCCTCCGACGTGCCGCTGGCGAGCAGCGACTTCTTGACGCGCGCCGACATCAGCGCGTCGGTTTCCTGCAGGCCCGCCTTGACGAAGCCGTTGGCGTCCTTGGCCATCTTCACGGCCTCGGCCTCGGTGCATTTTTCCTCCACCAGCATCTTGATCGCGTAGCGCGCCATGTTGGCCGACGCCGCGGCGTCGGCGCCCGCGTCCTTGAACTGCTTGGTGAGCGCGGGCAGCTTGGTTGCCACCTTGGCCAGCTCGTCGGCCATCTTCTTGACGCGCGCCGCCAGGCCGGGAATCACCTTGACCGCCCCGGTCGCCTTTTCCCAGCCCTTGAGGTCGGCCTTGCTGGCGACACCGTCGGCATCGACGAGGTCCTGCTCGAGCGTCTCGATCTCGGCCTTGATCTGCTCGACCTGGGCGTGCGCCTTGAGCTGCTTGATCGCCTTCTCGGCCTTGTCGCGCTCGACCTTGTAGGCCGGAAAGTCGGCGGCGAAGCTGTTCACCGCCTTGGTGACGTTGGCGCACGCATAGAAGATCTCGCTCGCCAGTGCCTTCGAGGCCACGAAGTCGCCCTTCTCGATCTGCCACTTGAGGTTGGGCAGCTTCTTCCTCACTGCCTCGAGCGGCGGCGTCATGATGGTCTTGGCCTGCGCCGGCTGCGAGTTGACGAGCGTGGTCAGCGCGGCGACGTTGGCGAGCGCCCAGTTGGCCTGCTCGGTCAGCGCCTCCGGCTCGCCGGCCTTGAGCTCGGCACAACGCGTCTGCAGCGCCTTGGCACTGGCCAGCGCCGGCGCCACCACCGCGGCAGCTGCGCTCGGCGCGAGCTGGGCGATCTTTTCGCGCTGTGCGGCGAGCGTCTCGATCTCCTTGGTGAGCGAGGCCTTGAGCTTGTCGGTCTTGAGGGCGGCGACGTCGGCCTTGGCGGCCGCCAGCGCCGTGTCGATGCCCGTGAGCTGTGCCGCCACCGGCGGGGCCGCCGCAACCACGGGCGGCACGACGCCGCTGGGTGGCGTGGCCGTCGGCGGAACGACGGCTCCGGCGGCGACCGTGGCCGCAGCCTCCGTCGCCGGCGGCGGCGGCAGAGCTCCGCTGGCGCGCGGCGGCGGCGCAAGGCCGACCGGCAGCTTCAGGCCGAGCGTTTCAAGCAGCTTCGTCATGTCGGTGTCTCCTCTTCTCGCACGCCGTCGGTCTGCATGCTGCCCGACTTGTCGGGTGCCTTGGCGCGCCGCTCACGATAGCGCACGCGATTCGGCCTGAATAGGTCGGGGCGGTGCCGAGGGAGCTCCTCTCAGTGGCAACGCGGTTTCGTACGTACCATGCTCGGACATGGCAAAGCCGACCTCGTTCGACCCCGTCCGCTGGAGGCAGCTCAGCCCTCTCGTCGACGAGCTGCTCGATCTCGATGCCGAGGCGCGGTCAGCGCGCCTCGACGAGCTGGGGCGGGAGGACGAAAGCCTCGCACGCGATCTGCGCGACGTTCTCGCGGCGCACGACCAGCTCCAGCACGGCGCCTTCCTCGAGGGCACGGCGCTGGTAGGTGACGAGATGCCGACGATCGGCGAGACGCTCGCCGGACGCACGATCGGCAAGTACACGCTGGACCGCGCCATCGGCCAGGGCGGCATGAGCACCGTCTGGCTCGCCCATCGCAGCGACGGCCGCTACGAAGGCCAGGTGGCGATCAAGCTGCTCGATCTGGCGTTGCTCGTGCGCACCGGCACGCAGCGCTTCGAGCGCGAAGGAAATCTGCTCGCGAGGCTGGCGCACCCGCACATCGCGCACCTGATCGATGCCGGCGTCGCCGAGGGCTCGCAACCCTACCTGGTGATCGAGTACATCGAAGGCGAGTCGATCGACACCTGGTGCGACTCGCACGGCCTCGATGTGCACGCGCGCATCCGCCTCTTTCTCGACGTGCTCGATGCGGTGGCGCATGCGCACCACAACCTCGTCCTGCATCGCGACCTCAAGCCCACGAACATCCTCGTCACACCCGACGGGCAGGTGAAGCTGCTCGACTTCGGCATCGCCACGCTGCTGCACGACGGCGACGCGTCGGTGGGCGCGAGCGAACTGACCAACGCGTCGGGCCGCGCCTTCACGCCCGCCTACGCGTCGCCCGAGCAGGTCCAGGGCCAGCCGCTCACCACCGCGACCGACGTCTATGCGCTCGGCGTGCTGCTCTACGGCCTGCTCGGCGGCCAACATCCGACCGGCAAGGACACCCTGTCGCCGGTGATGCAGTTGCGCGCCGTCGTCGACACCGAGCCGCCACGTCTCTCCGACGCGCTGGTGCGCTCGCCGACCATCGAAGGCGTGGCCAGCGCGCGCGCATCGACGCCGCTGCAGCTCGCGCGATCGCTGCGCGGCGACCTCGACAACATCCTCGCCAAGGCGCTCAAGAAATCGCCGGCCGAGCGCTACGCGACGTCGACCGAGTTTGCCGACGATCTGCGCCGCTACCTCGATCATCAGCCGGTCGGCGCGCACGCCGACAGCCTGGGCTACCGGCTCCGCAAGTTCGTGCGCCGCCATCGCATCGAGCTGGCGTTCTCGGCCGCCGTCGGCGCGGCGGTCGTCGCCGGCGTGGTGGCGACGTTGTGGCAGGCCGGCGTCGCCACGCGCGAGCGGGCCACGGCCGTGCTCGAGCGCGACCGCGCCGAGCGGGCGTTGAAGCGCAGCGACGCGGCGCGCGAGTTCACGCACGCGCTGCTGACGCAGGTGGCGCAGTCGCCGAAGCCGGTGACCTTCCAGGAGATCCTCGAGCACGGCGAGCAGTTCGCGGCGCACCAGGGCAGCACCGACCCGGCGCAGCAGGCCGACGTGCTGATGGCGCTTGCGGGCTTCTACACGTCGGTCGGCGACGAGCGCAAGTCGCTCGCGCTGACCGAGCGTGCGTCGCAGCTCGCCGCGCGCTCCGGCGACCCGGTCTTGATGGCGAGTGCCGGCTGTGCCTATGGCCAGGCGGTGGCCTCGGTCGGCGACCTGAAGCGCGGCGCGGAGATCGCGAGCCAGGCGCAGAGCCAGGCCGGCGACGACGCGCAGACGCAGTCCGACTGCTGGCAGCAGCGCAGCTACATCGCGATGATGGCGCGCGACGGCGCCGGCATGCTCGCGTCGTCGCAGGCCGCGCTCGCGGCGCTCGACCGGGTGCCGCACGCCTCGCCGGTGAATCGTGCGCAGCTCATCAGCGACACGGCCAGTGCTTATCGCCTGCTCGGCCAGACCGCTCAGGCCGACGCCGCATACGGCCGAGCGATCGAGATGCTGACGCAGATGCAGAAGGCCGACAGCATCGAGGCTGCCGTGATCTGGAGCAACTGGGGCATGACCGCCGACGCGAGCGGGCAGGACTCGCTCGCCGCCGAGCGCTACCGGCATGCCTTGACCAACGAGGAGCAGATCCTCGGCGCCGATGCGGTCGCGGGCGCGACCCTCAACAATCTTGCACGCAAGTCGGTGCGCCTGAATCGGCTCGACGATGCGGACAAGTACAGCGAGCGCGCTCTCAAGCGCTTTCGCGAGGTGGGCACGCCGGCGCAGATCGCGCTGGCGCTGCTTGCCGGCTCGGAGGCGCGGCTCGCGCAGGGCCGCTTCGACGAAGCGAAGGCCCTGCTCGCGCAGGCGCGCACGCAGATCGGCGCGAAGGCCGAGACCGCGCAGTCGCCCGCGCCCTCGTTGCTGTTCCAGCAGGCCAAGCTCGAGCGCGCGCAAGGCGACGCGGCCGCGGCGCTGCGCACCATCGACACCTTGACGCAGCGCATCCTGGCGGCCGGTGCGCCGCCCGAGCCCAAGGTCTCGCGCTACCAGCGGCGGCGCGAGCGTGCCGAGACGCTGATCGCGCTCGGCCGCTTCGATGCCGCGCTCGAAGACATCACCGATGCGCTCGCCCGGGCGCGCGAGCTGCAGGGCAGCGCGGCCGCCTCGTCGTATACCGGCCTCGCGCTGCTTACCGAGGCGCGCCTGGACAACGCTCGCGGCGACGCGGCCGCCGCCCGGACCCATGCCGCCGAGGCCTTGCCGAACTTGCAGGCGACCCTCGGGCCGGAGCATCCCGAGACCCGGGCGGCCGCGCAGCTCGCCGGGCCCTGAGACGCCTGCGCGCGCAGATCATCCGCTCGCGCAGACACCTGCCGGGCGAGAGCGACAAGCCGACGACGAAGCGGCCTATGAGGCGAGCGATGCCAGGTCGAGATTGGCGCCGCAGATCACGAGCAGCACGCGCTCGTCGCGTTTCGGCGCGACGAGGCCGGTGGCCAGCGCCGCCAGCGGCAGCGCCGCCGCGGGCTCCATCGCCAGGCGCAGCTCTTTCCACATCGTCTCCTGCGCCGCGCGGATCGCGGCGTCGTTCAGCAGATGCGCGGCGTTCACATGCCGCTGCGTCACCTCCCAGGCGATGCCGCCTATCCTGCGCGCGCCGAGCGAATCGGCCGCGATGCCCGAGACGGTCACGTCGATCGGCTCGCCGGCTTCTCGCGCCCGATACAAGGTCGGTGCCAGCTCCGGCTCCAGCGCGTCGATCCAGCATCGGTCCTCGAACCACGACGCGACGCCCGCGATCAGCCCGCCGCCGCCGACGCTGACCAGCACGCGATCGGGCACGCCCGCGTCTTCTTCCACTTCTGCGGCAAGCGTGCCGGCGCCGATCACGACCTCGCGCTGGTCGTAGGCGTGCATCAGGAGCGCGCCGGTCTGCGCCTGTCGCTCGAGGCTGGCGGCCAGCGCGTCGGCGTAGCTGGCGCCGCGCACCGTCAGCACCGCGCCGAGCTCGACGAGCTTGTCGCGCTTGGCCTGGCTCGCCGCCTCGGGCACGAACACCTCGCAACGCACGCTCATCGCCCTGGCGGCGCAGGCGACGGCGATGCCGGCGTTGCCGCCCGAGGCGATCACCACGCCAGCTGCGGGCACCGGGTTCGATCGCATGCGGTTGAACATGCCGCGCGCCTTGAAGCTGCCGCCCACCTGCAGGTGCTCGAGCTTGAGCCAGAGCTCGGCGCAGTCGATGCCGAGCTGCTTCCCGTGCAGGCGCATGAGCGGCGTGTGGCGCACGTCGCCGGCGATGCGCCGGCGAGCCGTTTCAATGTCGGCGCGGCTGATTTTTTGGGGGTGGTCGTGGTTGTTGTCAATCGTCATGATGAGGCGGAAAGCCGGCGTGGCCCAGCCGCTATATTGCGCCGATGGAAACGCCAGCCGCCTCCTCCGCGCTCGCGCTCGAGCCACGGGCTGCCGGCGAGCTTCCTTCACCGACCTGGTGACGATCGGTCGAAGTCGCAGATGGCGAAGATCAACGCCGCTCGCTGGGCCGAACTGTCGCCCCGCATCGACGAGCTGCTGACGCTGCCGGCGCTGGAGCGGTCGCGCTGGATCGATCAGCTCGCGGTCAACGACCCTGCCACGGCCGGCGAGCTGCGCGAGTTCATGGCCGTTCACGAAAGCGCGAGTGAACATGCCTTCCTGGGCGGTGTGGCTGACCTGGCGCTGATGCCCGGTAAGGTCGTCGCTGGCGAGCGGCTGGGCGCGTGGCAGCTGGTCGAGCCGATCGGCGAGGGTGGCATGGGGGCGGTCTGGCGCGCCCGCCGCTGCGACGGTCGCTTCGAGGGCGAGGCGGCCATCAAGCTGCTGCATTCGGGGCTGTTCGACGCCGCGATGCAGGAGCGATTCCGGCGCGAGGGCGCGATCCTGGCCCGCTTGCGCCATCGCGGCATCGCGCAGCTGCTCGACGCGGGCGTCAGCGAGCAAGGCCAGCCCTACCTGGTGCTGGAGCTCGTGCGCGGGGAGCGCATCGACCACTGGTGCAACGCGCGCGCGCTGGGCGTGCGCCGTCGCGTCGAGCTGTTCGGCCAGGTCCTCGACGCCGTGGCGGCAGCGCACGGTCAGCTCGTGATCCATCGCGACCTCAAGCCGTCGAACATCCTGGTCGACGAAGACGGTCGCGTGAAGCTGCTGGACTTCGGCATCGCGCGCCTGCTCGGCGACGAGGCGGGTCCCGGCCTCACGCGCGAAGGCGCGTTCGCGCTCACGCCGGAATACGCCGCGCCCGAACAGTTCGAGGGCGGCGTGCTCGGCATGGGCACCGACGTGTACGCGCTCGGTGTCGTGCTGTTCGAGCTGCTTGCCGGCGCGAACCCGCGCGCCATCCGTACCGGCGACGGGCCGCTCGCGCACATGCGCGCGGCGCTCGAAGGCACGGACGCGCGCGCCAGTGCCGTGTGCCCGCCCGATCGGCGTCGCGCGCTGAGCGGCGACCTCGACAACGTGCTGGCCAAGGCCTTGCGCAAGGAGCCCGCGGCGCGCTACGCCACGGCCGCAGCCTTTGCCGATGACTTGCGGGCGCATCTCGCGCATCGTCCGGTGACGGCCCGTCCCGATGCGTTGGCCTATCGGCTGTCGAAGTTCGTGCAACGCAACCGGCTCGGCGTCGCGCTGGGCGCGGTAGCGGCAGCGGCCGCCGTGCTCGGCGTCGCCAGCACGCTGTGGCAGGCGGAGCGCACGGCCGAAGAGGCGGCTCGTGCCCGCTCCGAGGAACGGCGGGCGGTCGCGTCGGCCGACGAATCGGCCCGGCAGCGCGTGATCGCCGACCAGCAGAGGCGTGTCGCCGAGCGCGAGGCGATCCGTGCGAACGAAGCCGCGTCGGAGGCGCAGTCGCAACGAGGTATCGCGCTGGCCGCGGCCGATGCTGCCGAACGCGAGCGTCGGCGCGCGGGCGACGAGGCCGAACGTGCGCGCGCCGCGGCGGCACGCGCGGAGCGCGAGCGCGACCGGACGATGCTCGAGCTGGATTTCTCCGACGCCTCCGGACGCCTTCTGTACCAGCTGATCGGCGAGGCGGGCGACAAGCCCTTGACCGCCACGGAGATGATGCGGCGGGCGGTCGGGTTCATCGACAAGCAGTACGGCGCGGCACCCGAGCAGCGGGCACGCCTGCTTTCCCAAGTGGCGTACCAGCTGACGGAGATGGGCAAGCATGCCGACGCTCGACCATTGCTCGACCGTGCGCGCGAGATCTTCGTCGGGCGAGGCGATTCCGGGTCGCTCGCCGTGCTCGACTGCCAGATCGCGCTGGTCAATGCATACGAGAAGAAGCCGGCGGAGCTCAGGGCGACGATGGACCGGGCCATCACCGTTCTCCTGGCGCAGGATGATCACACCGATTCTTCGGTCGCCAACTGCCTGACCGGCCGCTCGCACCTGCGCCGGCTGGAGGGCGACCTCCAGGGTGCGCTGGCCGACGCCGACCGCGCCCTCGCCTGGTTCGGCCAGCCACGTCCCGGCCTGCGCCTTTCGGCGATGAGCGCCCGCGCCGCCCGCGCCACCGCGCTCGGCATGCTGGGCCGCTGGGCCGACGGTGCTGCCGACTACCGGCGCCTGCTTGCCGAGCTTCAGACCAGCGGCGAGGCCGAAACGAACCGGGCCGCGATCTACACCAGCAACCTCGGCTCGCTGCTCGACGAGGGTGGCCAGACACGGGAGGCCGCGGACGCATTCCGGCACGCGGTCGATCTGCGCAGCCGCAACGGCATGGAGGAGAGCGCCAACTCGCTCGCCCGTCTGGCCGACCTGCAGGCACGCCTGGGTGCCGACGACGCGAGCGCGCTCGCCGACCGCGCGATCGCCGCGTCGGCCAAAGGCGGAGGCCCGCGCCTCGCGGGCGCGGTGACCATGGCCGGCGCCCGAGCGGCCTGCGAACAGGGTGCGTGGCCGCGTTGCGCGACGCTGCTCGCCGACGCATGGAAGCTGCTGCAGCCGCTGCTGACGCCGACGGCGACATTGCGCGGCGACTACGAATGGTTGACCACATGGCTCGCCGTCGAGCGAGGACCTGCGCCGGCAGCGGTCGAGGCGCTCGAAGCCCGGCTCGCGGAGCGCGCGGCCGCGTCGGCACGCGGCGCCGTGGATATCCGATCCTGGCTTCTGGTCGCCAGGTCGCATCGGCTCGCGGGCCGGTTCGACGACGCGGCCCGGGCCCTGCAGCGCGCAACCGCTCTGGCCGACAAGCTCCGCCAGGGCGGCTACCCGGCCAACGAATTCATGGGCCGATGCCTGCTTGAACAGGCGCAGCTCGAGGAAGCCCTGGGCCACGCCATGCAAGCGCGCAGCGCTGCTCGCGATGCCGCCACGCAACTCCAGACCGTGCTGAACGCACAGGCGCCGGCGACGCAGAGCGCGACGCGACTCGCGGCGACCGGATCCTGAGGCCGCACTGGCTGGGTAGACCAGCCGCTATATTGCGGCGATGGACCTCGCCCTCGCACCCTCGGCCCGCGCCCTCGAGCTGGCCCGCTCGCTGGTGCGCATCGACACCGTCAGCCGCAACTCCAATCTCGAGCTGATCCACTTCATCCGCGACGAGCTTGCGAAGCACGGCGTGCAGAGCACGCTCACCTTCGACGACGAAGGCAGGAAGGCGAACCTCTTCGCCACGATCGGTGAAGGCAAGCCGGCCGGCGTGATCGTCTCGGGCCACACGGACACGGTGCCGTGGGACGGGCAGGACTGGTCGCTCGATCCGCTCGGCGCCCAGGTGAAGGACGGTCGCCTCTACGGTCGCGGCAGCGCCGACATGAAGGGCTTCATCGGCCTCGCCGTGGCGCAGGTACCGGCCTGGCAGTCCGCCGACCTGCCGTTCGCCGTTCATCTCGCCCTCAGCTACGACGAAGAGACCGGCGCGTTCGGCGCGCCGCGACTGATCGACGACCTGCGCCAGCGCGGCATCGCGCCGCTCGCCTGCATCGTCGGCGAGCCGACCGGCATGGTGCCGGCGCTGGCGCACAAGGGCGTGTACCGCTGGCGCTGCTGCGTGCGCGGCCACGCGGCGCACTCGTCGCTCACGCCGCAGTCGGTCAACGCCATCGAGACGGCGGCGCGCGTTGTCGGCAAGCTCACCGACATGTCGGAACGCTTCCGCGACAAGGACCCGCACTACGAAGGCTTCGACGTGCCCTTCACGACCGGCTCGGTCGGCGTGATCGAGGGTGGCATCGCCGACAACGTCGTGCCCGCCGATTGCCGCTTCAACTACGAGTTCCGCAACCTGCCAGGCACCGACGCCGCCGACATGCAGCGCGAGGTGCTGGCCTATGCCGCCTCGCTCGAGCCGGCGATGCGCGCCATCGCACCCGAGGCCGGCATCCGCTTCGAGACCATCTGCGCCGTGCCGGCGTTCCTGGCGCGCGATGACGATGTCGCGGTGTTGCTGGCGCGCCGTCTCGCCGCCGTCGAGGAGACGACGCTGGTCGCCTTCGGCACCGAAGCCGGCCTGTTCCAGAAGGCCGGTATTCCCACCGTCGTGTGTGGCCCGGGCCACATCGCTCAAGCGCACCAGGCCGACGAATACGTCTCGCTGGCGCAGCTTGCAGCGTGCGAGCGCTTTCTTCTCGCGCTGACGACGATCGGGGCCGAGGCACTGACGGCGAAGTGACGCGACGGGGCCGCGTTGCCTCCTACTGCGCGAGAAAACCGCCGTCCACCGGCAGCGTGTGACCGGTGATCATGGCGGCGCGATCCGAAGCGAGAAAGACGATCGCGTTCGCCACGTCGGCCGGTTCGGCCAGGCGCCGCAACGGTGTCATGTCGAGCACCCGGCCCATGAGCTCGGGGCTCTGGAACAGGCCGACGGTGAGGTCGGTCCTCACCCAGGTCGGCGCCACGGCGTTGACGCGAATTCCCTGCCCCGCCCACTCGACGGCGAGCGCGCGCGTGAGGTTGACGATCGCGCCCTTGGTCGACTGGTACGAGAGGTTGGGGTAGAGCCCGCCGCCCGAGAGGCCCATGATCGACGCGACGTTGACGATCGCGCCGCTGCGCGCCTCGGTCATCGAGCGTGCCGCGGCGCGCGAGCAGAGGAACACCGCCGTGAGATTGACGTCGACCACGGCCTGCCAGTCGGCAAGCGAAAGCTCCAGTGTCGGCCGGCGCAGCGCGATGCCGGCGTTGTTGACGAGGATGTCGATGCGGCCGTAGCGCGCGACGACTACCGACATGGCGTGGTCGACCGACGCCTCGTCGCTGACGTCGACCTGCAGCGTGAGGTGATCGACGCCCTGATCTGCGAGCTGCCGGCTCGCGCTGGCAAGGGCGGCGTCGTCGCGATCGAAAAGCACCGGGCGAACGCCCTCCGAAATCAGGGCTTCGACCGTCGCCCAGCCTATGCCCTTGGCTCCACCCGTGACGACGGCCACCCGGCCGTCGAAAGAGTCGTTCGATGTGTTCATTCAGTCACCCTCCATGACAATCATCGTACGCAACCCGAGAGCCGCCATGTCCGCACTTCGAGACAACGCCCGCGCCTTCATGCCCTATCCCGATGCGGCGGTGCCTCACGCCGCGTCCGGTCCGCTCGCGGGCCTCTCCTTCGCCGTCAAGGATCTCTTCGACGTCGCCGGCTATCCCACCAGCGGCGGCCAGCCGTTCGTGCTTGCGATGTCGGGCATCAAGACCGGCACGGCGCCGACCGTGCAGCGCCTGCTCGATGCGGGCGCGCGCTTCGCCGGCAAGACGATCACCGACGAGCTGGCGTTCTCGATGAACGGACAGAACGCGCATTTCGGTTCGCCGATCAATGGCGCGGCAGCCGATCGCATCACCGGAGGATCGTCGTCGGGCTCGGCGGCGGCGGTCTCGCACGGACTCTGCGACTTCGCCCTGGGCAGCGACACCGGCGGCTCGGTGCGCGCCCCGGCCAACCACTGTGGCCTGGTCGGCTTGCGGCCGACGCACGGGCGCGTCAGCCTGAAGGGCGCACTCGACCTCGCGCCCAGCTTCGACACCTGCGGCTGGTTCACGCGCGACGTCGCCACCTTCGCGCGCGTCGCCGACGTGCTGCTCGGTGCCGACCCGGCGCCCTTGCCCGGCGACCGCGTGCGCCTGCTCGAACCTGCCGACGTGTGGAGCCTGCTCGCGCCTGAAGTGCTTGCTGCGCAGGGCGCGCCGCGCGCGCGCATCCAGGCCGTCCTCGGCGCGGCGACGCCGGTCGACGTGGTGCTCGATGGCTTCGAGGCGATGTACTGGAGCTTTCGCTACTTGCAGGGCCGCGAAGCCTGGCGCACCGATGGTGCGCTGATCGAGCGCTTCGCGCCGCCGCTCGGGGCTGGCGTGGCGCAGCGCTTTGCCTGGGCGCGCGAGGTGAGCGACGCACAGGTGGCCGAAGCCACCGCCTTTCGCGCGCGCTTTCGCGACCACATGGCGTCGCTGCTCGGCAGCGACGGCGTGCTGCTGCTGCCCACCATGCCGGACGTCGCGCCGAAGATCAGCGCCGACGAAGCCGGCCTGGAGGACTACCGCAACCAGGCAACGCGGATGCTGTGCATCGCCGGCCTCGCCGGCTTGCCGCAGCTGTCGCTGCCGCTGGCCACCCGGCTCGGCGCGCCGCTCGGCATTTCGCTGCTCGGTCCGGCGGGCAGCGATCGCAGCCTGGTGCGGCTGGCCGAACAGCTCGCCGCGCGCTGAGCCGTACGGGTGGCGCTAGAGCGCGACCGTCACGCGCAAGAAGGTGGCGTCGACCAGGGTCCGGCTTTCGCTCCCGCTCCTGTTCTGGCTCTTGAACAGCGCCTCCAGCTCGGCCTGCAGCGCATCGGCCCGCCCGCTCTTTTCGGCGGCATCGAAGGCGTTCATCGTCGGCCCGTAGTACTTCCTGAACTCGTCGACGAACTGCGCGGGCGAGCCGGCGAAGTCGAAGACGAAGGTGTCGCGCGTGCAGGACACCGATTCCTTCGGCACGCCGGCCGCCGCGAAGCGCTCGACGACGTTGCTCTCGATGCCCCAGGTCATCGGGCTGACAAAGCCTTCGGGCGGCGGCGGCGAGTACGCCGAGCTCACCTTCAGGATCTGTGCCACCAGGGTCGGGTCACCCGGGATCCAGTTGCCCATGACGATGCGTCCACCCGGCCGGGTCACCCGCACCATCTCCTTGGCCACCTCGAAAGGCTTGGGCGCGAACATGGCGCCGAAGATGCTGACCACGAGGTCGAAGCCGCGATCGTCGATCGCGCGCAGCTCGCAGGCATCGCCTTCCTCGAAGCGGATGTTGGCCAGGCCCAGCTCTTTCGCGCGCCGGTTGCCGGCCGCGACCAGGTTCGTGGCGATGTCGACGCCCAGCACGTGCGCCCCTTGTTGTGCTTCGGGAATGGCGGTGTTGCCGTCGCCGCAGCCCAGGTCGAGCACCTTCATCCCGCTCTTGATGTCGAGCGACTTGACGAGCGCTTCGCCGCTGCCGCGCATGGTTCGCGCGAGGCGGGTGAAGTCGCCCTTTTCCCACAGTGCCTTGTTCGGATTCATCGAAATTCCTTCATCGGTGACAAAAGCATCCCGCCCCGCTCGTTGCGAGCATGTCGATGCCTCAGTACAAACGGAATCCGGGGCCGGAAGCCGCCAGCCGGGCGCGTCTTTTCCCGTTCGCGCGGCGACGGTGCGATCATTTGACAATGACACAACCCACGACCGCGGTCGTCGCCGAACGGCCGACCGCCTCTTCGCCCGTGCGGCCCTCGCTCCTCGGCCAGCTCGTCGCCGCCCTCGCAAACAGGCGCATCCGCGTCGTCGATCTCACGCAGACGCTCACCCCCGACTTCCCGCAGATCGCCCTGCCGCCCGAGATGGGCCAGTGCTGGCCGTTCCGGATCGAGGAGGTGTCGGCCTACGACGCGCGCGGGCCGGGCTGGTACTGGAACAACTTTTCCTGCGGCGAGCACACCGGCACGCACTTCGACGCGCCGATCCACTGGATCTCCGGGCGCGACCTGCCGAACAACTCGGTCGACACGATCCCGGCGCAGCACTTCGTCGCGCCGGCGTGCGTGATCGACTGCTCCGAGCAGGTCAAGGGCGACTCGGACTATCTGTTGACGGTCGAGGACATCGAGCGCTTCGAGGCCGCGCACGGCCGCGTGCCTGAGGGCGCGTGGTTCCTGATGCGTACCGACTGGTCGAAGCGCCACGACCCCGAGGCGTACCAGAACTTCGACGAGACCGGCCAGCACACGCCGGGGCCGAGCTCGGAGGCGGTGCAGTTCCTGGTCGATCAGCGCGGCGTGCTCGGCTTCGGCTCCGAGGCGATCGGCACCGATGCGGGTCAGGGCTACCACTTGCGGCCGCCGTATCCGTGCCACTACTACATGCACGGTGCCGGTCGCTACGGGCTGCAATGCCTGTCCAACCTCGATCTGCTACCGCCCACGGGCGCGGTGCTGATCTGCCCGCCGCTCAAGATCGAGAAGGGCAGCGGCAGCCCGCTGCGGGTGCTCGCCCTGGTCGAGGAATGAAGCAAGGTCGGGCGGCGATCGCCGCGCTGGTGGAGGACAGGCGCGTTCATCGCGACCTCTACCTGAGCGAAGCGCTGTTCGCGCTCGAGCAGAAGCATTTCTTCGCCAACACCTGGAACTACGTCGGTCACGCCAGCCAGGTGCCTGCTGCCGGTGACTACGTGTCGCTCGATCTCGCCGGCCGTCCGCTGGTCATGGTTCGCCACGACGACGGTGCGGTGCGCGTTCTCTACAACCGGTGCGCGCACAAGGGCACGCCGCTGGTCAGCGACCGCAGCGGCAACACCGGCCGCTTCTTCCGCTGCCCGTACCACGCCTGGACCTATCGCCTCGACGGCTCGCTGCGCGCCATGCCGCTGGCGAGCGGCTACGAAGGCACGGGTCTCGAGCGATGCGAGGCAGGCAAGGGCATGACGGCGCCGGCCGGCGTCGCCGTGCATCGCGACTTCGTGTTCGTCAAGCTCAACCCGGGCGGCCCGGACTTCGCGAGCTACTTCGGCGAAGCGCTGGCCTCGATCGACAACCTCGTCGATCGCTCGCCCGTGGGGCGCCTGCGCATCGAGGGCGGCTGCCTGCGCACGCTGATCCGCTGCAACTGGAAGACCTACCTCGAGAACATCAACGACACCGTCCATCCTCTCTCGACGCACGAGTCGGCGACCTCGGCCGCCGCGACAGTGTGGCAAGGCGAGCGGGCCGACGCGCCCAAACCGATGGCGATCGAGCAGATCCTGCCGTTCGGGGCCGGGCACGATTTCTTCGACCGGATGGGCGGCCGCGTGCTGCCGAACGGACACAGCGTGCTCGGCACCCAGTACAGCATTCATTCGGGCTACGGCGCGCTGCCCGACTACGAAGCGGCGATGCGCCAGGCCCACGGCGCCGAGCGGGCCGCCGAGATCCTGCAGCGCTCGCCGCAGAACGCGCTCTGCTATCCGAGCCTGGCGCTGAAGGGCTCGCCGCAGACGATCCGCGTGATCCGGCCGCTCGCCGCCGACCGCACCGTCGTGGAGGCCTGGAGCTTTCGCGTCG
>JBDTNU010000020.1:0-23508 GCA_039933535.1 Caldimonas sp.
GTCGGTCGCCTTGGCGAGCATGGGCTCGATCGACGGCGTTGCTCTCGAGGCGGGGCTGGGGGACTTGGCCATCGCTTCTGCGGGCAATCCGCGGGCCGGGCCGCGCGGCCGATGCCGGCCCGCGCGCGCTGCCGTCAGCGTCGCAGACGTCCTACCATCTGCCGATCAGGACGCGGCCGGCGGCTGATCCAGCGTCGCCTTCATGACTGCCGCCCCGCGCGTCATCATGTCGTCGATGTAGGGCGCAATCGCGTCGGGCAACACATCGACGATCCAGACGAAGCGGCTCCGGCCGGGGCCGTCGTCGAACACTTGGGCGCTGGCGCTGTAGTGCTCGGCACGGCCACCGATGATCGCGTAGACGAGGCGGCGCGACGCTTCATCGCAGCTCACCAGCGTCTCGCGTGCCGACGTGCCGTTGAAGAACGTGACGACGCGAATGGTCTCGCCCGCCATCGTCGTGGCGGTCACGAAGCCCGGCGCAAGGCGCGCATGCACCGCGCCGAAGTCGCGAAGCGCCGACCACACATACTCACTGCCTGCGGCGAGAAAAAGCTCTTTGCGAATCGATGCCATGACGCATCGTGACACGCGTGGCGCCCGGCGGCACGCCGCTTCCGGACATCTTCATCCGCGCGCGGCCGAACGCTGGCTACGGCGCTGCGAACGCGGTCACGACGACCTCGACGCTCATCGTCGCGGCGTCGATGCGTGTTCGACGAGCAGGGCACGCACCGCGGCTGCCCGCAGCTCGCCGAGGCGCTGGTTGTAGGCGCGATTGCCGGTGCTGCTGAGCCGGTCGGCATGTCCGATGAGCTTGACCGACAGTGCGATCGGCACGGGTGCGGCCCCGACCATCGCCGCAGGCTCGAACGGCGCAACGACCGGGGCCGCCGCGACCCGCGGCGGCGGGTTGCATTGCCCGGCCGATATCTGAGCTTCCGCCAGCAAATCTTCCGCGATTTGCACGTAAGGCTTGGCGTGGCGCCACTGCTGCTGGTTGAATTCATTGCCGGCGTGAACCAGTTCGACTTCGGCACAAGCGGTCTTCTGTGCCGCGCACGTGAAGCCCGGGCCCGACTTCAGCGCGTGCGCGCGAGCCCACAAGTCGGGCCGCAGTCGGGCCGCGCCGTTGACCAGCGGCGTCTCGCTCGGCAGCGGCTCGGCGTGCGCTTCCATCGCCGCGACGAGCTTCTCGCTCTCGGTCATCGCTGCCTGCGGGAATGTGCTGCGGTCGTTGCGCGTGTATTCGTGAAAGCTCGCGTCGAGCCAGCATTGGGCTTTCGAAAGCTGGTAGCCGGCAACGCGGCGGCCGCCGTCGTTGAGCGACTTGATCCGCGATTGCAGCCGTTCGTAGGCGCCGTAGTCCCGCTGGACAAGGTTGTCGCTGATGCGCTCGGCTTGCGGTGCAAGGACGGCGCTTTGGGCGAGCGCTAGCAAGGGCAGCGCGAAGCCGGCCGCGAGCAGGTGTCTGAATGTCTTCATCATCGGTCGAGGCCCGGGTTGACGGCCTTGTCGCGGCCCATGAATAAGGTCTCGTCGAACTTGAAGCGCAGGCGCAGGTAGAAGCCGCGCTGCACGTACTCGTAGCCGGTCAGGTCGTTGTCGCCCTTGAAGCCGCTGACGTTGAAGCCGGCCGACAGCCACAGGTTCTGCTGCAGCAGGTAACCGACCTCGGCGCCGGTCGCGTACTGCTTCGAGCCGCCCTGGCCGGACTGTACGGCGGCGAGCACGCCGAGGTCCCAGTTCTCGGTCACGTCGTAGACCACGCGGCCTGCCAGGAGCTGCGCGTTGAACGCGCTCTGAACACCCTGCTCGAACTGGTCGTGCTGCCACTTGCCGGCGATGCGGCCGGTCATCCACCACGGCCGCGACGGATGCCAGTCGGCATGCGCCGAAAGGATCAGCGCCTTGCTCTTCAATTCGCCTACGGCTGCGTTGCTCGCATCGCGCTCGTCTTTCCACTCGACCTTGGCCAGCGCGTTGACGCGGTTGGTGTCGGTGTCGCGAAAGGCTACGCCGAGCTGGGCGCGGTTCTGGATGATGTCGCCGCGATCGACGTAGTCGGTCTTGAGCAGGTAGTCGCGGGCGAGCAGGGTCCAGTCGCGCGAAAGCTTGCGCGCGAGCAGCGCCTGGCCGAGGATCGTCGTGAACTTCTCGTTGACCGCGGCCGTCTCGGCGATGTCGCCGGAGCGGCGAACCTCGACCCGCGTCGATGCGCGCCACAGCGGATCGGCCGTGTAGTCGGCGCCGACGCTGGCGGCGTTCGACGGCGCCGTCGAGCCGCTCATCACGCTGACGTGCTCGAGCGCGGTGGTCAGGCGGAGCCCTTCCTTCACGTCCCAGAAGTTGCGGATGCCCGAGGCGAGCTGCAGGTCGCGGTCGCTGACGGCGTCGCGCAGCCGGTACTCGCTGAACACCTGCGTGTCCTTGATGAAGGTCGAGTCGACGCCCAGGATGAAGGCGTTCGCGCTCTGCCCGGTCGTCGTCACGCCTTGCAGGAAGGCCCAGCCTTCCTGGCGTTCATAGCGCGCGTAGAGCTTGGTGCGCTCGTTGACCTGGTAGTCGCCACCGAGGGCATAGCGGCGCCGTGCGTCGCCGCTCACGTCGTGCTCGACTTCGCCGCCGAGCGTGATCTTGTCGGTGAGCTTGTAGCCGATGCCGATGCGCGCCGTGTTGCTCTCGAGATGCGTGCCCGGCGCGAGGTTCGAGACCGCGGGCGCCAGGCCGGTCGAGGGCGTGACGATCGGCAGGCCGGTCACCGGGTCAAGCGGCTGGTTGCCGTAGCCGAGCGCGCCGCCGCCGGAGGCGGTCGAGATCGATCCGGTGAGGCCGAGCGTCGAGCCGAACGGCGTGCTCGACACGCCGTTGCCTTGCGTGCCGATGGTTTCGCGCGCCACGCGCAGGCCGACGTCGACCGTGAGCCTGTCGGTCGCTGCCCAGCGAACGCCGGCGCCGCCGATCTTGCGTTCGCCGCCGCCCGGGTTGCGGTCCTCGCTCATCGCCGCCTCGCCGTAGACCTTGACGGTCTCGGTGATCTGGTACGACGCATTCGCCTGGCCTTCGCCTCGGCCGGCATTGAGCGGCGCGGCGGGGTTGTTGAACTCCGGGTCGCTGCGGCCGAGGAAGGCGCGCGCTTCGGTCTTCTCGCCTTCGTGCGCGAACTCGACGCGCCAGGCGTTTCCGCCGACGTCGCCGACGCGTCCGGCCAGCGCCGGCGTGGTCGAGACGTTGGTCGGATTGGTGTTGATCTCGGTCTCGCTGCGCGCGACCTCGACCACCAGCGCCGTCTTCGGCCCGATCTTCCAGGTCGCGTTGGCGCTGTAGAGCTTGTAGCGGGCGAGCTCGTTGGTGTCGTTGACGGCCGAGCCGCCGAGCTCGATCTCGGGCGAAAGGCGTACCTGCGCGTCGCCGCCGTAGACCCAGAACTTCTCGCCGCCCTGGTCGACCTCGTAGGTGACGCGCAGCGACACCGGGTTGAGGTTCTCGTCGGCCGAAGGCAGGAAGGTCGCGAGCAGGATCCGGCCCGAGAACGGCTCGAACGAATAGTCGACCAGCCGCACCAGTGGCCTTGCGCTGACGATGCGCGAGCTGTTCTGGCGATCGCGCACGATCACCTCGATCTTCTCGCTGCCCTCGAGCACGGCGTTGTTGCGCAGGCCGTACGGGCCCGAGCCCTGGCTCGCGAACTCCTCGACCACCTGGCGCAGCGAATCGTGGAAGGCGAACGCGCTCGCGGTGAGCTTGTCGTCCTCCTTGTGCGCGCGGATGCCGGTCGCGGTGCGGTTGTAGTTGCCCAGGCTGCGCTGCTTCAGCGAAGCAACCGCGCCCTGGCCGATCGGCTGCGTGAAGCCGTCGCCGGTGACGAAGTCGCCGTAGAGGACGTAGTCCTTGTCGCGGTCGAGGCGGACGTAGAGCCGCTCGGTCGAGCGCGCGTCAAAGCTGCGGATCGAGGCGTCGCCATAGACCGGGTAGAGCTCGTCGGGCCGGATGTCGCGCAGCAGGCGCGTGCGCGTGTCCTTGTCGGAGTCGTAGGCGGCCGTGAGCAGCAGGTCGCCGCGGATCGTGCCCTTCAGGTAGAAGGCGGTGCGCGCGGCGACGTTCGACTTGCCGCCGTTGAACTCGCGCGACCACGACTGGATTTCCTGCTCGAACACGTCGCCGGTGCGCACCGGGCTGAGCGTCGTGCGACCGCGGAAGTTGACGATGCCCTCGACCAGGCCGGCCGCGACCATGGGCCGCAATTCGGGAACGAAGCTGATCGTGCCCGAGGCTTCTTCCGTGCCTGCGGTGATGCGCAGGCGCACGTCCTGCGCCTCGAACGGCGCGAGCAGCGTGAAAGTGGCGACGCCGCCCTCGACCTTGAGCTGCACGCCGGGCACGGTGCGGTCGGCGTCTTGCCGGCGCGGGCCGAGCTCGTCGGTGCGCGCGCCCGGCAGCAGCACGCGGCCGCCGGAATGCTCGATGGTGATGAAGGCGGTCGACTTGAGCGCCGCGCCGCTCTTGTCGAACACGCGCACGACGACCTTGACCGGCGACTGGCCATCGGCCGGCACCGCATCGCGGTCGACCTCGACGACGATGCGGCCAACCGCGGCGTTGGCCGCGAAGTCGAAGCCGCCCGGCTTGGCGGCTTCGTCGCCGCGCACCAGCAAGGACTGGCCGTCGACATCGGGCGAACGCGGGAACAGCGGCGATGCCGATCCCGTCACCGGCGTGTAGCGCACGTCGCTCGGGCTGCCGGCCGGCGGCGCGCTTTGCGCGTGAGCAGAGCTGGCGACGAGGGCGGCGATGGCGACGGCGAGGGCGTTGCGGCGGGGAGAGCGCCTTGCGGAAAGCAGCTTCATGGCGTGCCTCCCGTCTTGTCTTCGGCAGGCGGGGCGGTGCGTGGCCGGGGCCCCTTGTCCTTGCTGTCGAACTTCAATGCAGGAAGCGATTTCTTCTCGGTCTCGACCGAGCGGATCTCGCCCTGCGCGCGCCGCGCCTTGACCTGGTCGAGCACCGACGGCGAGCACGAGCCTTCGATGAAGTCGGCGCGTGCCAGCTCGCCGTTCTTCAGGTCGAGCCACAGGCTGCCGGCGTCGCCGAGGTTGCGATTGCTCGAGGTCGTGAGGCGCGAGCCGCGCGGCAGCGTCGTCTCGTCGACGCGCATCACGTGGCTGCGCGGCGGCAGTCCGCAGTAGCTGTACTTGCCTTCCGAGTCGCTGATCAGCGTCGTGCCGTCGCTGATGACGAGGCGAACGCCGGGGATGCCGATCTCTTCTTCGTCCTGCACGTGGTTGCCGTTGCAGTCGACGAAGATCTTGCCGAGCACGCAGGCCTCGGTGGTGAACACGCCGCCGCTCACGCGCACCTGGAAGCGGCCTTCGTTGGTCGCTGCCGATCCGGCCAGCGGGGTCGTGCCGTTGCCTGTGGTGCAACCGGCAGGAACGCCGCAGCCGTAGCCGATCGCGCGGTTGATGCCGTCACCTTGCTGCGCGCCGACGCCGACGCGGATGCGGTACTGCAGGACGAGCTGGCCCGAGCTCGGCATCGGGCCGAGGTTGAAGGTCAGGGCGGGGCCGGGCTTGCCGAACGGATCGGCCACGCTCACGCCGTTGACGACCGCGGTGCCGGCGATGAACGTGAAGCCGGCCGGCAGCCGGTCGACCACCGTGACCTGGCGCGGCACCGGCCCGCTCGAACGCTGCACGGTGATCGTGTAGCGCACCGAATCACCCACTTCGGCCAGCGTCTTGTCGCCGGTCTTGGAAAGCGAGAGGCCGGTCGGCGCGTCGGGGTCGAGCGGCAGGTGGTTGTTGATGATGTTGGCGGTGGTCGAGCCCCCGGTAACGGTGAGGTAGTAGGTCGTGGCGGGACCGACCGGGCCGGTCGGCGCGCCCGCTTGCGGCTGAACCGGCGCGGTGGCGCCCGGGCCGCCCGGCGGCGCGAACGGGCCGGCGGTCGGCGGGATCAGCAGCGAGACGAAGCGATAGCCGGTCGGCGGCGCAACGGCGAGCGAGAAGGTGCAGCTTGCCGGTGCGGCGGGCGAGAACAGGAATTGATAGAAGCCATCGGTGCCGACCGTCATCGAGACCGCGTCGCCGTTGACGGTGAAGCCGCCCAGGGTTTCGGCGACCAGGCCGGTCGCCGGATTCCAGCCGGCGCAGGTGCCGACCGGGGCGAGCGTGACGATCGAGCCCGGCACCGGTTGCCGCGTGCCGGAGTCGTAGACGACGCCGCTCGGATCGACCGGCAGGCTTTGCTGCGGCAGGTTCGCGCCCGAGGCGAGCACGACCATCAGCGTAGGGTCCGCGCCCGTGCCCGGGCACGAGCTGGCCGTGCCGTCGGCAATCGCCTGCGTGGTGTTGCAACTCGCGCCCGACGAGCCCGCCGATGCTTCGCCGTTGACCGGATAGCCCCACACGACATTCGCGGCGGGATCGCGAAAGCGCACGTGCAGCACGACGCCGGGCAGCAGGTCGTTGATGCGGTAGCTGCCGTCGGCCGCGGTCGTCGCGCGCGCGACGATCGTGCCGTTCGTATCGAGCACTTCGACCTGCCAGTTGACGAGGCGCTTGTCGCCGCCGTCCAGCACGCCGCGCGTCGCGCCGGTGTCGTACCAGGTCGTTCCCGAGATCGAGGCCGAGGCTTGAATCGGCGTTGCCGTGCGACACCCGTTCTGCGTGATTCCCGCGGCGCAGACCGGCAGGTTCGCCGGCGTGTTGTTGAAGGCGTCGGTCTCGGTGGGCGTCGATGCGCGCGCCGGCAATTCGCCGCCGCCATCGACCATCACCGCATTGATCGCGGGCGAGCTTGGCAGCGCGCTCGCGGCGATGTTCACCTTGACCGTGATCGCGTTCGGGCTGGTCGCGCCTGCGCCGAGCACGTCGCTCGAGGTGCAGATGAAGCTGGCCGCGCCGATGGCGCCGATGCAGGTCCAGCCCGTGCCCGCAGGCACTGCGGCGAGCGTCAGGCCGGCAGGCAGGCGGTCGGAGACGCGCACCGGGGCATTGGTCGCGACCTCTCCGCCGTTGCGAACCCGGATCGTGTAAGTGCCGAGGTTGTTGATCGTGAAGCGCGCTTCGACGCTCGCCTTGCTGACAAGCACGTCGGGCGAGTTGCCGATCTCGGCGAAGTCGTTGTTGATCGAGGCCGCGCCCGCGGGCAACACGATGCCGGCGATCGTCGAAGGCGCGGTCGCCGGTGGCGTCGCCGTGCCGGTGCTCGTGCCGTTGACCGTGCCCGCGGTCGTGATGCCGTTGACCGTGCCCGGCGCCTGCGTCGGCTCGGTGACGGTGTAGCTGCCCGGGCGCAGGTTGGCGAAGCTGTACGCACCGCTCGCATCGGTCGTGGCCGTTGCATTCACCGCCTGGCCCAGATCGTCGCTGCCGGTGAGCGCGGTCGCGACGTTGGCGATGCCGGTTTCGCCGGCGTCGAGCCTGCCGTTGTTGTTGCTGTCGCCGATCACGTGGCCGGCGATCGATGCGCCCGGCAGCTCGCCGAAGTTGTTGCCGGCGGAGCTTTGACCGACACCGAGCACGATGCCGCTCACCACGCTCGGAAGCGTCGCGACCGTGGTTGCCGTGCCGCCTGTCGAGCCAGCGACGGTCGTGCCGTTCAGGGTCGCGGCTGGCTGCGTCGGTTCGTGAACCGCGTAGGTGCCCGGGGCGAGAGTGGGGAACGAATAGTTTCCCGAGGAATCCGTTGTCGTCGTGCGCGTGATCGCCGTGCCGCCGAGGTCGGTGCCGGTAAGGTCGATCGTCACGCCAGCGATGCCGGTCTCGGCGCCGTTGATCGTGCCGCTGTTGTCGGCGTCGAGCCAGACCCGGCCCGATACGCTGCTCGTGTTCGGGATCTCCGCGAAGTTGTAGCCCGTCGCCGAGGTCCCCGGGGTGGTCAGGGCGATCGTCGCGATCGCGCTCGGCGTCACCGCCTGCGTCGTCGCCGTGCCGCCGGCGCTGCCCGCCACGGTCATGCCGTTGGTCGTGCCGGCCGGCTGCGTCGGCTCGGTCACGGTGTAGGTGCCGGGCCGCAGGTTGGCGACGGAATACGTGCCGTCGGCGATCGTCGTGACGTTGCGCGTCACCGCCGTGCCGTTGTCGTCGGTGCCCGTGAGCACGAGCGCGACGCCGGCGATCCCGGTATCGCCGGGCAGGTTCTGCACGCCGTTGTTGTTGAGGTCGAAGAAGACCGAGCCGGCCAGGCCGACGGGCAGGATCTCGGCGAAGTTGTTCTCGATCGCGTCGGCGCCGGCCGCGAGCGCGATCGTCGCGATGGCGCTCGGCGTCGTCGTCACGGCGCTCGCCGTGCCGCCGCTGCTGCCGGCGCTGGTCTTGCCGTTGAGCGTCGTCGTGCCCGCAACGATCGGCTGGGCCGCCTGCTCGGTCACGGTGTAGCCGCCCGGGCCGGCCGCGAGCACGTCGTCGAAGCGCCAGGCGCCCGTCGCGTCGCTCGTCGCGGTGCGCGAGACCGGCGTGCCGGCCGCATCGGCGCCGCTCAAGGTGATCGTCATGCCGGCGATGCCGGCGTCGCCCGTGCGCAGGCCGTCGTTGTTGGCGTCGAGGAAGACGTTGCCGGCGATCGATCCGGCGCGCTCGCCGAACAGGTTGCCCGTCGAGCCCGCGATGGCCAGGTTGGTGACGAGGATGGTGTCGATCGCCGGCGTCGTGCCGTTCGTGCCCGGCGTGACGCTGCCTTGCGCGTAGCCCGCAGGCTGCGTTTCGCAGACAAGGTAGTTCTGGCCGCCCGACACGCCCGAGAACGAGAAGCCGCCGGCGGCCGCCGTGGTCGTGGTCTGCAGCAGCGTGCCGCTGGCGCAGCTCGCGCCCTGCAGCAGTCGCACCGTCACGCCGGCGATGCGGCCGTCGGCGGGCGTCGCTTCCATCGTGCCGTTGCGATTGCGGTCGAGGTAGACGCTGCCGGAGATGCTGGCGTTCGGCAGCTCGCCGAACAGATAGCCGGTGGCGACGTTGCCCGCTGGCAGCACGATGGCGTCGGTCCGGTTCTTCACCGCTGCGCTGCCGCCGAGCGAGCCGGCCGTGTCCTTGCCGTCGGCGAGCGCACCGGCGGCGGGCGGGATCGTGCCCTCGACCACCGTGTAGCCGATCGCGTCGCTTTGCAGGAGGTTGCTGAACAGGTAGTTGCCGCTTGCGTCGGCGGTCGTCGCGAGGTTCACCGTCGCGCTGGCGATGTCGCGGCCGGTCAGGGTGATCGGCACGTTGGCGATGCCCGTCTCGCCGGCGTCGCGAACGCCGTTGTTGCTGTTCGAGGGCGTCGCCGCCGAGTAGTCGATGTAGACCGAGCCGGCGAGCGAGCCGACTTGTTCGCCGAAGTTGTTGGCCGCCGATCCGCCGGCAGGCAGGTTGGTGATCGTGATCGCGTTGATTGCAGCGCTGGCTGCCGCCGTGCCGGGATTGACGCTGCCCTCGGCGTAGCCGGCCGGCTGCGTTTCGCAGACGGTGACGGTGCTGCCGGCGGGCAGGCCGCTCAGCGCGTAGTTGCCTGAAGCGTCGGTGGTCGTCGTCGCGATCGAGGCGCCGGCGCAAGTGGCGCCCGAGTGCAGCGTGATGCTCACGCCCACGATGCGGCCATCGGTCGGTGTCGCTTCGATCGTGCCGTTGCGGTTGCGGTCGATGTAGACCGTGCCGCCGATGGGTGCGATCGGCAGTTCGCCGAACAGATAGCCGGTCGCGACCGTTCCCGCCGGCACGACGATCGCGCCGAGCTGGTTCTTGACCGCCGTGCTCGCGCCCAGCGAGCCGGCCGTGTCCTTGCCATCGGCGAAGACGCCCGATGACACAGGGATGGCGCCTTCGCTGAGCGTGTAGCCGGCCGCGTCGCTCTGCAACAGGTCGCCGAACAGGTAGTTGCCGCCGGCGTCGGTGGCAATCGTCGTGTTGACCGCCGCGCCGTTGATGTCTTGCCCGCTCAGCGTGACCGGCACGCTGACGATGCCGACCTCGCCGCCGTCGCGCACGCCGTTGTTGGTGTTGGCTGGCGTCGCCGCCGTGTAGTCCTGGTAGACCGAGCCGCTGATCTGCGCCAGGGTCTCGCCGAAGTTGTTGCTCGCGGATCCGCTGCTCGCCAGGTTGGTGATCGTGATGACGTTGCTGCCCGGCGTGCCGTTCGCGCTTCCCGTGCCGTAACCGGCCGGCTGCGTCTCGCAGACCAGGTAGTTCTGCGCCGCGACGACGCCGGCGAACGAATACGTGCCGTTGACCGCGGTCGTGGTCGTCTGCACCGTCGTTCCGCTCGTGCAGTCGGCGCCTTGCACGAGGCGCACCGTCGTGCTCGCGACCCGGCCCGTATCGCTGCTGTCGAGCGCGTTGTTGCGATTGGCGTCGACGAAGACGAGGCCGCTCACCGTCGTCACCTGCAACTCGCCGAAGTTGAACAGCGTGCCATCGGTGCCGGTGCCGAGATCGATCGAGGCGATCCGGTCGGTGTCGGCGGCCGGGGTGTTCGGTTGCGCCATGCAACCGCTGGCGCAGGCCGCGCCGTTGATCAGCCCTGGATTGACGGCGCTGTTGCCCAGGCCCGCGGGTGAAGCGGGCAAGGGCTCTTCGAGCGTGTAGACGACGAGCGGGTCGAGGTTGGCGAAGCTGTAGGCGCCGGTGCCGCCGGTCGTCGTCGTCGCGACCACTGCGAGCGTGCCGGCATCGAGCAGGCGCACGGTGGCGCCGATGATCGCTGTGTCGGTGCCGGCGTCGCGAACGTTGTTGGCGTTGCCGTCGATGTAGACGAAGCCCGACAGCGACGGCCGTCGCACCTCGGGAAAGTGGTAGTTGCTGCCGGCACTGTTGCCGAGGAGTGCGATCGCGCTCCAGCTCGAGTTGCCGGTGCTGCCGCCGCGGGCGTAGGCGCCGCCCATCGTCCCCAGGGGCGGGCTCACCGGGCCGTTGACATAGGCGGCAGGCTGCGTTTCGGTGATCGTGTAGCCGCTCGCGCCGGCCGGCGAAAGGAAGGCGAAGGTGAACCGGCCGTCGGAAGCACTCGTCTGCGTCGAGCTGACGGTGTTGCCATATGCGTCGGTGCCTGTGAGCGTGAGGACCACGCCCTGGATCCCCGGCTCGGTGCTGACCCCCTGGTGCGTGCCGCCGTTGGCGCCGACGCGATCGCGGTCCTCGAATATGGTGCCGTTCAGCGAAGAGCGCTGCACCGTCAGCGTCGTGCACACGCTGAGGTTGTTGGCGCTGTTCGGGTCGATCTCGCTGGTCGTCGCGGTGGCGCAGTTCTGCGTCGCGCCGCCGGACGGAAACGAGGTCACGCGCGCGGGCACGGTGACGGTCACGTTCTGGCCCGCAGGCAGGAGCCCGAAGGCGCAAGTGACCGCCTGGCCGACGACGGTGCAGGTGCCGGAGCCGCCGCTGCTCATCGCCCAGGTGACTGCGCCGCCGATCGGCATGCCGCTCGGCAGGGTGTCGGTCAGGCCGGTGGTCTGGCTGTCGCCGGGGCCGGCGTTCGAGACGACAACGCTCCAGTTGAACGGCTCGCGCATCTGCGCCGGGTTGATCGACGCCGTCTTGACGATGCTCAGGTCGGCACGCACCCGCACCGTCGTGCCCTCGCCCTCGCTGTCGTTCGCGACGTTGCTGTCGGTCTCGTTGCGAAAGACGGTGGCGTTGGTGTTGTAGACATCGCCACCGGTGTTCGGCGCCGATGCGACTCGAAACACGAGATAGCGGTTCACCGTCGTGCCGCTGGCCATCGTGCCGGGCGACAGGAACGTGCAGGTCACGGTCAGCGTCGCCGGACCGGTGATGGAGCTGCCGAGCTGGTCACAGATGCTGCCGGCGATCGTGCCGCTCGGGTTGGCGGCGGCCACACCCGCGCCCGCACCGTCGCCGCGAAAGGTCATCGTCTTGCCCGCGGGCGGCGTCACCGTGAAACTGAATCCGGTGCCGCTGGCCAGCGAGGGGCCGGCGTTGGTCGTGGCGACCGTGTAGGTGATGTCGTTGTTGCTGGCCGTCACCGGGTCGTAACCGAGCGGGTCGGGCGAGTCGGTGTTGTTGATCAACATGTCGACCTGGGCTGGGCTGATGTTCAGCGTCAGTGACTTGCTGTTCGCCGCGCTGCCTTGCCCGCCGACGCTGTCTTCGGCCGTCGTCGTGCTGATCGTCGCGGTGTTGGCGAGCGTGCGCGCACCGGCGCCGGCCTGCCAGTTCGGACGGACCACGACGCTGACCGTGTACACCGCGGCGTTCGCCATGCTCGCTGCCCATGTGCAGGTGAGCGTCGGTGTGCCCGAGGTGTAGCTGGTGCCGGCTGTGAGGCCGGAGCACACGCCGCTGTTCGAAGGCGTGGCCGAGAGATAAGTGAAGCCGCTGTCGCCGCCGGGGATCGTGAACACGTCGGCGAGCGAGACGCCGGCCGCCGGTGAAGGGCCGTTGTTGCGGAGCGTGATCGTGTAGGTGGCGCTGGTGCCGGCCAGCACCGGGTTCGCGGCAAGCACCTTGGAGACGACCTCGACGTCGGCGATCGGGTCGACGGTGATCGTCAGCGTCGTGGTGTTGTCGCCCGGCAGCGGATCGCCTTGCGTGGTCGAGATCGCGCTCAAGTTCGCGTTGACCGCAGTGACTGCCGTCATCGGCCGGTTCGCGACGACCGTGAAGACGAAGTTGTCGCCGATGTCCAGGAAAGTACCGGCGCCTTGCGTGCAGACCACGTTGGCGACGCTGCCCGAGCCTGTGCCGCTGCAGGTGAACGCGGCGTTGGACAAACCGAAGTCCTGGTTCAGCACGAGACCGGTGACTTGGACGTTGGTCGTCAGCGAGCGGCCGGGGATGGAGAGCGTCACGACGACGTTGTTCGCTTGGGCGGTCGAGACGAGCTTGTTGCTCAGCGTCGCCGTGTAGGTGATCGCGGTCTCGGTCGCTTCGACGGTCGTCTGCACGCCGCCGGCTGTTGCCGCGCTCAGCGCCACCTGAAGGTCGGGCGAGTTGTTCGTCGCGGTGACCGTGACCGACGCAGCGATCGTGTCGTTCGCTGCGTTGAAGTCGCCGGGGCTGCCCGAGTAGCCCGTGGTCGCACTGTTGGTCGCGGTGCCGGCGGCGAGCGCCTTGGTCGTGATCGTCAGCGTGTTGGCGTTGGCGATGCCGAGCGCGGCGTTGTAGGTGCAAGTGACGTTGGGTGGCGCCGACACGCAGGCCCAGCTCGTCCCGCTGAAGCCGACGTACTGCTCCTTGGTGGGGTCGAGCGCGTCGACGAGCGTGACGCTGCCGCTCGCGGCAGTGCGCGGCCCGGTGTTCTTGACGACGATCGTGCTCACCATGTTGGCGCCGAGCGCGACGAACGACGGGGTCTTCGATTTCGTGGCGGACAGGTCGAGGCCGTCGGGCGAAACGATGACGCTGCGCGTGGCCGTGTTGTTGGCCGCGTTCGGATCGGTCGGCCCGCCGCTGTTCGGCGCGATCGTCGCGGTGATGCCGGTGTAGTTGGTGGGCGTTGCCACCGTCGGTGCGGAGGTGACGATGGTCAATGTGCCGCTGGCGCCCGAAGCGAGGCTGCCGGCGAACGTGCAGGTCACCGTCGCCGGCGCGCCGGCGGACGCACAGACCCAGCCTGCGCTGCCGGTCGCACTCGTCACGGCAAAGCCTGCCGGCAAGGGGAAGCTGACGCTGGCGCCGGCCGTCGCCGCGTTCGGCCCGGCGTTGCTCGGTTGCAGGACGAAGGTCACGGCCGCGCCGTTGACGGCGGTGGCCGGCGAGGGCGCGCTTTGCGTCACCGCGAGGTCGGCGCCCGGGGTGACGCCGACGCTGCTCACCGGGCTGTTGTTCGACAGGTCGGGGTCGCCGACCGTCGACGTGATGTTGCCGCTGAGGGTGACGGTACCGCTCGCCGCGCCGGTCAGCTTCGTGACGATGGCGAGATTGGGGTAGGCGCCCGGCGCCAGCGCAGCGCGCGTGCAGGTGACGACCGAGACGACGCTCGCCGGGCAGGTCCAGCCGGTGCCACCCGAGCCGGCGACGACGTAGGTGAGCACGCCGGGCAGCGTCGTGGTGAAGCTGATCGCACCCGAGGTGTTTGGCCCGAGGTTGCTCCCGCTCACGGTCCAGGTCACGTTCGTGCCGCCGACCACGGGGTCGGGCGCGCCGGCCACGGTCGCCGCGAGATCGGCGCCGTTGTTGACCGTCGTGTTCTGGCTGAGCGTGTTGTTGCCGGGGCTGCTGTCGGTGTCGGTCGTGGTCACCGTGACGGTGCTGGCGAGCGTGGTCACGCTGGCGCCCGTGGTACGCAACACGACAGTGATCGTGCGCACCGGTCCGGCGGTCGGCGCGGCAAGCGTGCCTAGCAAGGTCGCATAAGTGCAGGTGACGGTGCCGGGCACCAGGCCGTTGTGCGAACAGGCGCCCGGCACGGCCGGGTCGTTCACCGAAACGAACTGGGTGTTCGTCGGCAGGGCGTAGGTCGCGACGACATTGTTGGCGGTGTCGGCGTCGCTGTTCTCGACCGTGATCGTGAAGGCGATGGCGCCGCCGCGGACCGCGGGATCGGGGCTGTCGGTGAAGCTCGACACCTGAACATCGACGGCAAAGGCGGCGCTGCCAAGAAGCAGTGCGGCGAGCGCCACGAATACCCGGCGGGCGAGGCCGGCAACGAAGCTCTTGTCGGAAGAGGCGGCGACGCAATGAGCGCCGCGCGATGGGCTCTGCCTCGATCGGGCACGGGTTGGGATCAGACGGAACTCATGTGGCTTTGGCGCCGCATGCTCTAGCCCGCTGGCCGCGGGGTCTGTGCGCTGGCCCACGGAGCAACGCGTGCAAGCCAGGGCAGCGTGAAATCCGACGCATGCCATCATGCGGCGACTCGATCGCTGCATTCATGACGGAACCGGAACGACGCCACGCTGCCCAGTCATGGGTCGGACGATCGCTGCTCATCATCGCCGCCGTGTTCCTGCTCGAGCACGCCCGGCCGCTACTGCTGCCGGTGACGGTCGCGATCGTCTTCACCTTCGTGCTGGCGGCGCCGGTGCGGGCGATGCGGCGCCGCGGCGTGCACGAATACATCGGTGCCGGCATCGTCATCGCTGCCGTGCTCGCCGTCGTCGTGCTCGTCTTCGCCCTGATCGCGGCGCCGGCGGCGGCCTGGTGGTCACGCGCACCGCTGATCGTCCATGAGCTGGTCGAGGCGGTGCAAGGCTGGCGCGACGCGCTCTTTCCCTACGCGACGCCGGCGCCGCTGGCACGCGGGCCGGTACCGTTGCCGATGCCCGACCCGCTCAACGAGCGGCTGGCGGTCGAAGGCTGGACCCTCACCCGCATGGCGATCGGCGAAACGGTCTCGTTCGCCGTTTCCGCGTCCGCCACGGTGATCCTGCTCTATTTCCTGCTCGCGTCCGAGCAATGGCTCGTGACGCGAACGGCCGCGGCGATCCGTCGACCGCGCACGCGCGCACTCGTGCTTTCGGGCTTTCGGCAGGCGCAGCGCGACATCGGCCTGTTCATCAGCACGATGAGCCTCGTCAACGTCGCGCTCGGCGTCGCGACCGGGCTCGCGCTCTGGGCGATCGGTCTGCCCAATCCGGTGTTGTGGGGCACGACGACGGCCGTGCTGGCCTTCATCCCCTATCTCGGGCCGCTGCTCATCGCGGTGCTGCTGCTGCTGGCCGGCAGCGTCACCTTCGGCACCGGCCTGACCATGCTGGCACCGCCTGCGGCCTTTCTCGCGCTGCACGGCATCGAGGCGAATTTCCTGAGCCCGATGATCATGGGTCACCGGCTGCGCCTGAACCCCGTCTTCGTCTTCCTTTCGGTCATGGTCTGGGGCTGGCTGTGGGGCGTGGCCGGTGCCTTCATCGCGGTACCGCTGTTGCTTGCGCTGCGCGCCGTTTGCAAGCGCTCACGGCGCTTGCGGCTGGTCTGCGTCTATCTGGAAGGACGGTAAAGAAATCCCCTCGGTCATTGCGGGGTCACGAGATTGGTGGAACATTTTCGGAAGGGCAGGATCGGATTTCGTGGCGAGATGGGCATGCTGATTGCCGCCGCACCGTAAACAACAACGGCCCTGAAGATGCGGATTGCCTACGTCACCGAAACCTGGCCGCCTGAGCTGAACGGAGTCTCGCTTACCGTCGAGCGCACGGTTCGCTACCTGCGCGCGCGCGGCCACCTGGTCGAGCTGATCCGGCCGCGTCAGCCTGGCGAGTCGCGCCTCGATGCGAGCGATGAGCTGCGCACCGCCGGCTGCGTGATTCCCATGTATCCGGACCTGCGCTTCGGCCTGGCCCGGGCCGCGACCCTGGCCCGGCGCTTCAGGCAAAGCCGACCCGATCTGGTTCACCTCGCCACGCCGGGGCCGCTGGGCTGGGCCGCACTCACCGCGGCGGGCACGCTGGGCATTGCGACGACCTCAGACTTCCGCACCAATTTCCATCAATACAGCAGGCATTACGGCCTTGGCTTTCTGGCCGGGCCGGTGCTCGGCCTGCTGCGCCGCTTCCATAACCTGACGCGCCGGACCTTCGTGCCGACGCAGGCATCGCGGCGCGAGCTGGCGCGTGCCGGCTTTCATCGGCTCGACGTGGTCGGACGCGGTGTCGACACCACGCGCTTCAGCCCGGCGGCGCGCGACGTGGCCTTGCGTGAATCCTGGCAGGCGAGCCCCGAGGCGCCGGTCTTTCTCGCCGTCGGGCGCGTCGCCGCGGAGAAGAATATCGAGCTCGCGCTGCGTGCCTTCGCCAGCGCGAAGCTCGTGCGTCCGGATGCGCGCATGGTCGTCGTCGGCGACGGGCCGGCGCGGGCGCGGCTCGAAGCGGCCCACCACGACGTTCATTTCGCGGGCGTACGGCGCGGCGACGATCTCGCCGCGCACTACGCGTCGGCCGACGTCTTCCTCTTCCCCAGCCTTTCCGACACTTTCGGCAACGTCGTCATGGAGGCGCTCGCTTCCGGTCTGCCGGTGGTTGCCTTCGATTGCGCTGCAGCCGGCGAACACGTTGCCGACGGGCTGAGCGGGCGTCTTGCGATGCAGGGAGACGACGCCGGATTCATCGCCGCCACGACAGCGCTTGCGGTCACGCCGCAAAGCTTGCGGCCGATGCGCGACCTGGCAGTCGCCGCGGCACGACGCGCGACCTGGGACGAAGTGCTGGCGCGCTTCGAGTCCCGTCTTCTGGACACCGTCGATGCGCCCGAAGCGTCGTCCGCCCGCGTTCCGGTCGTGGCCTGAGCCGCAGCCGGCGTGGCACGAGCGCGCGCGCGTCGTCGCCTGGCTCGAGCGCGAACGCATGGTCGCGCTCTGGATGCACGGCGCGGCCACGCGCGACTGGGTCGTTCGCTTCCTGCGCGTCGTCAGCCGCGTCGGTGACGGCTGGATCTGGTATGCCGTCGTCGTCTTCCTGCCCTGGGCGGGCGGCCACGTCGGCACGTCGGCATCGGTGCGCATGATTGCCGTCGCCATCGTCGACATCGCGATCTACAAGATCGTCAAGCGCTGGATCGCCCGGCCGCGCCCGTTCCGCACTTGCGCCGGCATCAGGGAATGCACACCCTCGCTCGACGAATTCAGCTTTCCGAGCGGACATACGCTGCACTCGGTCGCGTGCAGCGTCATCCTGACCGCCTACTACCCGGCGCTCGGCTTCCTCGTCTGGCCGTTCACGGTGCTGGTCGCGGTCTCGCGCGTCGTTCTCGGGCTGCACTATCCGAGCGATGTCATCGTCGGCGCGCTCATCGGCGCCGCCACCGCCGCGATCAGCTTCAACCTGCTGTAGCCGCTGTCACTCCGCGTGCGTCGACTGCCACTGCGTGGTCGGTGCTTCGGTCGGCGCGCCGACCGCGGTCACGGCCCCGGCGCGGTGCTGACGCATGAAGTCGGCGACCGTGGTGGCGCGCCGGGTGTGAAGCGCGCGCTCGAGGATCGTTTCCCACGAGCGGCGCACGGCCGCGAAGTCCGCGTCGCGCGGATGCAGCTCGATGCGCAACACCGGCTTGCGCCGCTCGAACAGCGCGACCAGCGGATTCCAGATCACCGAGCCTTGCCGTCGCCACGCGCTCGACGTGCTGTAGACCACGCTCTGGCTCGCCACGGGGCGCCGGCTCGGCAGGTGGACGAGCTGACGCAGCGTGGCGGTGTATTCGAAGCCTTGCGCCGACAGCGCGGCCCACGCGCCCGGGCCGAGCAGCCAGGCCGGCGCGACAAAGCCGGCGAGCGGCCAGCCGTGTTCGCGAAACCAGGACTTGCCGAGCTCGATGCGCTGGCGCGCCTCGGCTTCGGGCAAGGCCCAGAACTCGCCTTCGCCGCGCGTGTAGTGGCGCCGGCGCAGGTTGTCGAGCGCGCCCGCGGGCGGCAAGTCATCGCGATGGCTCCAGCCGTGCAGCGCGATCTCGTCGCCCTTCTTGCGGCGCGCGCCGAGCCAGTCGACCAGATCGGGCGTCGGCGACTCGCCGTGATAGCGCGGCACGGCCAGCAGGGTCACCGGCACGTCGGCGACCCCGGCGATGGCGGCCAGCGTTCGCATGCATGCAGCGCGCGTCGACGCGGCGACGTCGTGCAGCACGACGCACACGAAGCGCTCCTTCGGCGAGTCTCCGCTGGCGGATGAATTGCTCATCGGCCGCGCATCATCGTGGCCGCTTCCAGAGACGAGTCTGCAAGCGACGCGGCGGGCACGTGGTCGCGCCCGAGCACGCGCTCGTAGTGGACGAGCAGTCCGGGCAGCGCCCGCTCCCAGTCGCTGCCTTCGGCGCGCGCGCGGGCGGCGGCGCGCTGGGTCTGGCGATCGCCTTCGAACAGCGCGGTGATCGCATCGGCAAACGCCTGGCCACGGCCTTCATCGACGGCGCGGCCGAACGGTTCGTCGGCGAGCTCGGCCAGGCCTTCGGCGTTGCGCAGCACCACCGGCGTGCCGCAGGCCATCGCTTCCAGCGCCGAGAGGCCGAAGGTCTCCTGGTCGCCGGCATGGACGAAGGCGTCGGCGCTGGCCAAGGCGCGGGCCAGCTCGGCCACGCCCGAAACGAACGGCAGGATGCGGACGCGTTCGCCGGCCGGCGGCGGCGAAGGCCCGGCGCCGATCGCGACCAGCAGGTAGGGCGCGCCGAGTCGCGTCACCGCATCGGCCAGCACCTCGAGGTGTTTTTCGGGCGCGAAGCGGCCGGCGTAGATCAGCACCCGCGCGTCTTCGGCGATGCCGAGGCCGGCGCGCCAGGACGCCGAGGCGAACGAAGGATGAAACGCCGTGGTGTCGACGCCGAGCGGCTGCCAGGCGACGCGCTCGACGCCCCACTCGGTCAAGTGGCGGACCATGCTGCGGCTCGGTGCGAGCACGAGGTCGAAACGGCCGTAGACATGCTTCGCATAGCGACGCGCGAGCTTCGCCGCCGCGTCGCCGAACCGGCGTCCGCCAGCCAGCCGCGCCAGCGCTTCGAGATTCGAATGGCAGGTCGCGATGGCGGGGATCGCGAGCGAGCGTGCCGCGTCGAGCGCGCCCCACGCGACGCGATAGGGGTCGCCGGCTTCGATCAGGTCGGGCTCGAGCCCTTGCAGCACGCGTGCGATCGCGCTGCGCCGCAAGGGCAGGCGGTAGCCGCCGCTGCCCGGCAGCGCAAACCCCGGCAACGTGGCGTATCCCGCGCTGCGGTCGTTGCCCGGCACCGCGATCGTGTGCCGCCATCCTGCGCGCCCTGCCAGCCAGGCGTGCTTCGTCAGCAGGTAGCGGCGCACACCGCCGCCGCTCGCGCTCCAGAACATCGTCGCATCGACGATGTGGATCGGATCGGTCATGCGAACGATTGTGGCCCCCCGGCGTTTACGAGTGGCCGGCCGGCAATCGCCGTGCCGCCGCTCGAGCGGGAAGCGGCAGTCAGCGCGACGAATCGTGGCGGCGGCGAAGGCTGCGCGTCTAGCCAAGCAGCGTCCTGGTCGCCTTCGCGAGCGTCTGCCGCGTCTTCGCGTACGCGCGCCAGGGGTCGTCGTGTTCCTCGATTCGCTCGTGCAGGTTGCGTAGGGTCCAGTGCGCGCCGCCGGAGAGCGTGCCGAGCTCGTCCCAGGCACAAGGCACGGAGACGCCGAGGCCGGGCCGGGCGCGCGCCGACCAGGCGCAGGCCGTGGTCGCGCCGAAGCCGTTGCGCAGGTAGTCGACAAAGATTTTTCCGACCCGGTTCTTCGGCCCGCTCTTGGCGACGAAGCGTTCGGGGATCACCGTCGCCATGTGCTCGACGATCGCTTTCGACAGGGCCTTGACCGTGTCCCAGTCTTCCTTGGGCACGATCGGCACGACGACGTGCAGGCCCTTGCCGCCGCTCGTCTTCAGGAACGACGCGAGGCCGAGCTGATCGAGCAGCGATCGCGTCAGCTCGGTGCCCTCCTGGATCTGCTTCCAGCTCACGCCTTCGCCGGGGTCGAGGTCGAAGATCATGCGGTCGGGCTGCGTGATGTTCTTCGTCGTCGCGTTCCAGGTGTGGAACTCGATGACGTTGGCCTGCGCCGCGCCGATCAGCGCGGTGAACGAATCGACCTCGACCATCGGCTTGTGATCGGGCGAGATCGCCGGGTCGAGTTGCTTCAGGTCGGGAATCTTCAGCGACTCGGCATGCTTCTGGAAGAACAGGTGGCCGTCGATGCCGGCCGGCGCGCGCACGAGCGAGACGGGCCGCGTCGTCAGGTGCGGCAGGATCAGCCTGGCCACCGCGAGATAGTGGTTGACGACGTCGAGCTTGGTGATGCCGGTCGACTTGTCGATCACGCGCTCGGGGTGGCTGATGCGCATGCCCTCGACGCTCGCGTCGGCACTCGCCTTCTTCGTGACCTTCGGGGCCTTCGCGGCTGGCGTTGCCCTCTTGCCGGCGACGGCCTTCGCCTTGGCCGCACTCGTGGGCACCGTCGTTGCCGCCTCGGCCTTCGCGGCCACCTTGACCTCGCCCGTCGCCACCGCCTGCTCGCGCGTGATGCTCTCGGCCGGCTTGTCTTCGCGCAGCCCGTGGAAGACCGAGTGGCGGATCCGTCCATCGGGCGTCCATTCGCCGAACGACACCTCGGCGACGAGCCTGGGCAGGACCCAGTGGCCCTTGACGTCGCGCGCCTTCTCGAAGAACGGCGCGGTGTCGCTGGCCACCGCGTCGAGCGCCTGCTTCAACGACGCCAGGGTCTTGTCGTCGAAGCCGCTGCCCACGGCGCCGGCAAAGCGCAGGTGTCCGGACTCGTCGTGGGTGCCGAGCAACAGCGAGCCGACGCCGACGCGCGAGCCCTTCGGATCGGTCCAGCCGCCGATCACGAACTCCTGTCGCTGCGTGCACTTGAGCTTGATCCATGTCGGGCTGCGCCGCGAGACATAGGGCGAGTCGGCGCGCTTGCCGATCACGCCTTCCAGACGCATGCGACAGGCGTTCTGCAGCAGGTCGGCAGCGGCGCCGTCGAAGTTCTCGCTGAAGCGGATGCGCTCGTGCGGCGCGCCTTCGAGCAACGTCGCGAGCAGGGCCCGGCGCTCGGTCAGCGGCACGTTGCGAAGATCCTGGCCGCCGTGGAAGGGCAGATCGAACACGTAGTACTGGATCGTCTCGGTCCTGGCCGCGTCGAAGGCGTTTTGCAGCGCATTGAAATCGGGCGCGCCATTCGCACCGGCGACGACGATCTCGCCGTCGAGCCAGCCAGAGCCGATGCCCAGCGACCGGACCGCCGCGGCCAGGCTCTTCATGCGCGAAGTCCAGTCGTTGCCCTTGCGCGTGACGAGACGGACATCGTCGCCGTCGATGCGCGCGAGCAGGCGGTAGCCGTCGAACTTGATCTCGTAGATCCACCCGTCGTCTTTCGGCACCTGCGCCACCAGCGTGGCGAGCTGCGGCGACAGGGTCGCGGGCAGGGCCGCCTTCCTGGCACCGGCCGGCGGCGTCGCGGCGGCAGCGCGTGACTTCGGTTCGGCACTTTGTTTTGCCGTGGCGCGGGTCGCCTTGGCCGACGCTGCCCTCACGGCAGCGACGGACTTCTTCGCCGCTGCCGGCTTGTCCGGAATCGTCAGGTCGGAGAGCACGCTTCCCGGCTCGGCCGCAACGACGCTGTACTCGGCAGCGGGGCGCGCCGCTTCGTCGCGCTCCTTGATGAGCAACCAGGGTTCCTGGCGTTCGTTGGCGTGGCCGTGCATGCGAACCAGCGTCCAGCCGCCGGCGAGCTTTTCGCCGTTCAGCCTGAATTTGAGCTTGCCCGCGGCGTAGCCGGCGCGCGCGTCGCCGGTCGGCTCCCAGGTACCGCGGTCCCAGACGATGACGGTGCCGGCGCCGTACTGGCCGGCCGGGATCGTGCCCTCGAAGCTGCCGTAGTCGATCGGGTGGTCCTCGACGTGCACCGCCATGCGCTTGTCGGCCGGGTCGAGACTCGGGCCCTTGGGAACCGCCCAGCTTTTCAGCGCGCCGTCGAGCTCGAGGCGAAAGTCGTAGTGCAGATGACTGGCGGCGTGCTTCTGGATGACGAAAGAGAGCGCACCGTCCTTCGATGGCTTGCCGCCCTGCGGCTCGCTCGTGATCTTGAAGTCGCGCTTCTTGCGGTAGGGCTGAAGGAGGTCGCTCATGGTTCGGCTCGCCGGCGCGACGGTGCCGGCCGTGTATTTCCGGGGCAGCCATCGTGCCCGAGATCGACCAGAATGGTCGTCATGCTGATTCCCGCAACCCCCGCGCTGCCCGAGATCGACGTGCGCAAGCTCGTCGTCACCGTCGAAGAGATCTGGCACGACAGGGGGCCGCGCCTTTCCGAACCCTTGCGCCGCGGCAGCGCCACGGCGGTCGTCAGGAATCCTTACGCCGGCCGCTACGTCGAAGACATCTTGCCGATGATGGAAGCGCTCAAGCCGCTCGGCCGCGAGATGGCGGCACGCCTGGTCGCGGCGCTCGGCGGCGCCGACAAGATCCAGTCCTACGGCAAGGGCGCGCTGGTCGGGCTGGCTGGCGAGATCGAGCACGCCGCGCTCTGGCATGTGCCCGGCGGCTACGGTATGCGCGACCTGCTCGAAGGCTCGCACGCCATCGTCCCTTCGACCTCCCGGATCGGGCCGGCCGGCACTTCGATCGACATCCCCATCCACCATCGCGTCGCCGCCTATGTGCGCAGCCATTTCGACACGATGGAAGTGCGCATCGCCGATTCGCCGCGGCCCGACGAGCTGATGCTCGTCATCGCCATGACGACGGGCGGCCGGCCGCATGCCCGGGTCGGTGGCTTGCGGGCAGACGAGATTGCGAAGTTCGACGGTCAGCGTTAGCGTCCAGGCGTCTCGTCTCGGCACGATTGGTGCATGGGCGAACGCAGTTCCACCCCATCCGCCCGGAGGTTCGCCATGATGTTCATGCAACGCAGGGATTTCGTCCGCCACGGCGGATTCGCCGGCCTGATCGGGCTCGGCCTGGTGCCCGGCGCCTTTGCCGCGGCGACCCTCAAGCCCGACGCGAAAAGCGCCCTCCTCGTGATCGACGTGCAGAACTGCTTCGTCACCGGCGGTACTCTGCCGGTGAAGGAAGGCGAGCAGGTCGTTCCCGTCATCAACAAGCTTTCGGCGGCGTTCGAGAACGTCGTCGTCACGCAGGACTGGCACACGCCGGGCCA